>JANWLQ010000009.1 GCA_025450725.1 Terriglobales bacterium | reverse complement strand
TCGGGCTGCGTGTGCATGAGCAGCTTGGTATGGACGAAATTGCGCGAGCTGCCGCCTTCGATGAGATAACTGGCCAGGGTGAAGGGCGCGCCGGCAAAGCCGATCACCGGCATGGCCCCGCGAAAATGCGCGACGACGCGCGCAATGGCGTCACTGACGTAGCCGAGCGCGCCGGGCCAGGGCGTGGGCAGGGCGCCGATTTGGGCGGCGGCGCGGAGGGGCGGGGCAATGCGCGGGCCTTCGCCCGGGGTGAATTCGAGCGCCAGGCCGAGGGGATCGGCGGGCAGAAGCAGGTCGGCGAAGATAATGGCCGCATCCACGCCCAGGCGCTCGGCGGCGGTGATGGTGACTTCAGCGGCGAGGGCGGGGGTGCGGCAGATTTCGAGCAGCGAGTGACGGGCGCGCACGGCGCGGTACTCGGGCATATAGCGGCCGGCCTGGCGCATCAGCCAGATCGGCGGGCGGTCCACGGGGAGCGAACGGCAGGCATTGTGGAAGCGTTCGGTCGAGTTCATTTTTCGCCTTTGGCGCGGAGCACCCGACGGGTCTCGCGTTCGACGGTGCCGAGCACGCGGGCGACGTGTTCCACGGTCGAGCGCGGGTTCATGACGACAAGGCGGAAACAGCGGCGGCCGTCGAGCACGGTGGAGCTGATGTAGGCGCGGCCGGTGGCGTTGACGGCTTCTTTAATTATCCAATGGACGTGATCGGCGTCGGGGACGGATTGGCGGAGGCCGAAGCACAGGATGTTGCTGTCGGGCCGGTGCAGCGGCGTGAGCAGCTTCGATTGCTGGCAGTAGTCGAAGGCGGCGCTGGCGGTGGCGCAGGTGGCGTCGGCGAGAGCGGCGAAGAGTTGCGGGCCGTAAGCGTTCCAGACCATCCAGATCTTGAGCGCATCGAAGCGCTGGGAGCAGGCGAGGGTGAAGGGGCCGACGTCGGCGACGGCGCGGGGCGCTTCGCTGGGCGGGTGGAAAAGGTAGGGCGCGTGCTGCTCAAAGGCGCCAGTGAGCTGCCTTCCATTACGCACCAGCACAGCCCCGGCGGCAAGCGGCATGAACATCATTTTGTGCGGATCAAAGGCAATGGAATCGGCTTTGGCGATGCCGCGCAGGCGCATGCGGAGGCGGGGGGAGAACATGAGACCGCCGCCGTGGGCAGCGTCAATGTGGAACCAGGCATTGAGCTCGCGCGCGGCGGCCGCGAAGGCTTCAAGGTCGTCGAGGCTTCCGGTCGGAGTCGAGCCGCACGTGGCCACCAGGATGAAGCGGCGAAAGCCGGCCTTGCGGGCACGGCGGGCGACCGCGGGAATGGCGTTCGCGTTGGTGCGGTGGGAGGCGTCGGTGGGGATGGGGAACACGCAGGCGGCGCCCATACCCATAATGCCGGCGGCACGGGCGATGGAGTAATGCGTTTGGGCGCCGGCGAGGATGGCAATGCGATTGGGCGCGCCGGTCTGCCAGGCGCGGGGAGCGAGCGCGGCGCGGGCGGCGAGCATGGCGGTGAGATTGGCGAAACTGCCGCCGGGGGTGAGTGATCCCTCGGCGGTGGCGGGGTAGCCGAAAAGCTTTTTGCAGCGGGCAAGGACCTGGCGGTCAATCAGCATCGCGGCGGGAGACATTTCCCACACCGCGATGCTTTGGTTGAGCGTGGCCACGGCGGATTCGATCATCGCCGCAAGCGGGATGGGCGCCGCCACTTGTTGCGCCATGAACGCGGGGTGATTGATGTGCATGCCGGCCGCGCCGAGCTGGCGCAACCAGGCGGGGGAGTTGGCGGCGGTGCCTTTGAGGCGGGTCAGGGCGCGGGCGCGGGCATGGAAGTCGGGCGGGCGCACGGGACCGCCGGCACCAAGGGTGAGCTCGTTGACGGTCCAGTCGCTGAAGGCGCGGCCCAGGCGGCGGAGGCTGGCTTTATCCCAAGCCTGGCGCAAAGCCGCGTGGATTTCAGTCGTTGGCATGACCTTTAATGATAACGTGCCGGTATGGAGCGGGTAGCCGAGCTGGATGGGTTGCGGGCGGTGGCGGTGGGCGCGGTCATCGCGTTTCACTACACACTGAACACGCGCTACGCCAGCCCGGTCACCGGGCTGGGCTGGATTGGGGTGGACCTGTTTTTTGTCCTCTCGGGGTACCTGATCACCAGCATTTTGTTGAAAGCGAAGGCGCGGCCGGCATATTTCAGGACGTTTTACCTACGACGGACACTGCGGATTTTTCCGGTTTATTTCTTGCTGCTGGCGACGTATGCGATCGCGGCGCGGGTGGGAGGCGGGCCGCAGCCCTGGAGCTACTGGGCCATGCACGCGGCGTTTCTTTCGAGTACCGCCGAATATTTTCATTTCTGGGCGTTCGCGGCACCGCCGTTTGTCTACGGCGGGGTGACGGTGTTGTGGACGCTTTCCATTGAAGAGCAGTTCTATTTGCTATGGGCGCCGGTCGTGCGGTTTATGCGAGAGGGAAGGCTGGCGTGGTTTTTGGCGGCGGTCATCGTGGGCGCGCCGGCGCTGCGGTCTTGGCTGCATACAGCCGCGTTTCCCGAGTACAGATTTTTTCCGGCGCGGCTCGATAGTTTGGCTTGGGGGGCGGCGTTGGCGCTGGGCATGAATTATTTCTCGACCGATGGGCAGCGCGTGCTTCGGGGTTGCCGCTGGTTAGGCGGGCTAGCCTTGGTCGCAGTAGCGGTATCGCTCGCGACCACGGGCGGACGGCGGGAGAGTCTTTGGTTCGCCACATTCGGTTATTCGGCTGCGGCGGCGGCGTTTGCGGCCCTGGTGGGATGGACGGTGATGCGGGCGCGGAGCGATGCCTGGGCGGCGCGGCTACTCCGGTTGCAACCGGCCGGGTATGTGGGAAAGGTGAGTTACACGCTATATTTGGTGCATTACCCGATGCTGCTGTTGCTGGCGCCCGTCATTGGAACCTGGGGCAGCCTGGCGGCCAGCCTGCTGGTGGCGGCGGCGTCATGGCGGTGGCTGGAGGCGCCGCTGCTCAGGTACAAGGACCGGGTGATGCCGGCGGTGGCGGGCAGGGTTGAATTTTCCGAACCCGCCGGCGGAAATTTGCGTACTGTGGGATTGACGGCAAGGGGAGACTAACCATGTTTTGCAACCAATGCGGGTCGGCGCTGACGCTCGGTGTCGTTTTTTGTCCGAATTGTGGCCGGGCGGTAGGGACTGCGCCCACTCCGATGCCGCCGGCGGTGGTGGCTGTGCCCTCGGCAGTGGGGCGGGTGACCAGGCATCGCAACATCCTCGGCGCGCTCTGGCTGGTGCGGGCGCTGTTCACGGTGCCGGCCGGATTGGTGCTGGTCGGATTTTCGAGCTTCCACCAGTTCCCGATGGATGGTATGTGGGACGGTCCGTTTTCACACGGCCAACTGCAACAGTTTTTGGGCCCGCTGCTGGGCGGCATTGGCTGGGGACTGATCATCTTCGCGGTGATTTCGGCGATTGTGGGCGTCGGACTGCTGCAGGCGCAAAGCTGGGGACGGATGCTGGCGATTGTGATGGGGGTGATTAACATTCTCAGCATTCCGTTCGGCACGGCGCTGGGCATATACACGCTGTGGGTGCTGATGCCGGACCAGTCGGAGGCGGAGTACCGGGCCATGGCGAGGCCGTAGGCGGTGCCGGGATTGGGCCAGGTAAGTGCGACGCAGGCCGGCTGACGATAATAGACCGAAGGATAACTCCATCGCGACCATGGCAAGTCACGCGAAGCAAGGCGGCCCGCGCCATCGGCGCGCAAGAAGAATGCCTGGCGGGATCAGGCCAAGGCGCGCAGGCGATGTGAAGCGTCGGCCCCAGACCAATTCCGGGGCGGCTTATTCGCTGCTGTAGTCAATCTCCAGGGTGCGGACGCGGCGGGTGGCATAGGCGAGGACGAGGGCGGTGAGGAGGATCAGGCCGAGGATGGCGGCGAGCGGGGAGATGGGATCGGGGGTCGAAACGAGCAGGGCGAAGAGGGCCGAGGTGCCGGGGCCGGAGGCGACGCTCACGGGCGAGAGTTGGCCGAGGTAGTAGATCACGCTGAATTTTTTCAGCAGCGCTGGGAGGAAGGGGTTCAGGCTCTCCCACACCAGCAGCGCGGCGGCGGGGGCGACCGGATTTTTGAATAACAGGCCGGCGGCGAGGAAGACGGCGCCGTAGCCGAGGCAGGCGAGGGCGGTGATCGCAATATAGCTCGCGGCGTGAGGGAGGCTGTTGCCGGTGAGGCGGGCCAGGGTGAAGAGTTGCAGGGCGACGCTCAGGCAGAAAATGGTAATGGCCGCGGCCAATCCGGCGAGAAATTTGCCGGCTAATATCCGGGACCGGCGGAGCGGGGCGAGAAAGTAAAAGTGCAGGCTCTTGTCGAGCAGCTCGCCGCGGAAGAGATTCATGAAAATGCCGAGGCAGCCGAAAAACACGGCCAGGCGCAGAAAGAAGAACTGGAAGATGCCGGCGAACGTCGTCTCGAGATCGTTGACCGAGGGAGCGGTATTGGAACGAATGCGTCCCACGGTTCCGTTGGCGATGACGATTGAGTAGTCGGTCGAGCCGTCGGAATAGCGGTACCACTGATTCTGATCCACCACGATATTGTCGTGGGTGTCGCGGCGGCGTTGGCGGAAGGTGATGCGGCGGGGCGGGGGTCCGAGGCGGCTGAGCACTTCGGCTTCGCTCATGCCGCGGTGGATGGCGGCAAAGTCGGCGGCGGTTAGTGGCTTCTGGTTCTGGGCGGCGAGCTGTTGGCGCTGGGCGGATTCCATCCGCGTCTGCACGGTGTAACCGAAGAACAGCAGCAGCGGGGCGAGGGCGAGGAGGTAGACCCAGAGGCTGCGCCGGGCGAAAAAGCTTTTGCGCACCTCGAGCCGGAAGACGGCGGTGATCTGGGCCAGGGCGGGGCTGGGCATTATGACTGCGCTCCCTGGCCGCGGCCGACGAGGTAGTCGTAAACCGAGCCGGCGTCGTCATCGGCGGGCGCGACGGAGGTGACTTCGAGCTCGGGAATGGAGGCTACGATACGGTTGAGATCGAGATAGAACGCGTCGGCGTCGCGGGTCATCACCAGCAGGCCCGAGGCCACGCCTGGCGCCGACTCAATCAGCTCCGCGCGCAGCAGCTGGGGCTGACGTAGAACCTCGATCGCCAGGCGCCGCGGCTGGTTGCAGCCGACGCGGATGAGCACGGGGTGCTCGCGCATTTCGCCGCGCACCTCCTGAATTTTGCCTTCGGCCACGACGTAGCCATGACTGAGCATGATGACTTGATCGGAGATGGCGTCCACTTCGTGCAGCACGTGGCTGGAAAGGATGACGTGGCGTCCCTCGGCGCCGAGCGATTGAAACAAAGCGATGGATTCGGCGCGCACGAGGGGATCGAGACCATTGAGCGGTTCATCGAGAATGATCACGTTCGGATCGTGACTCAAGGACTGGGCGAGCCGAATGCGCTGGCGCATGCCCTTGCTGTAGCCGGCGAGCCGGCGGTCGGCGGCTTCGCCGAGCTTGACGCGATCGATGGCGGACTGGGCGAGGCGGGCCGCCTCATCGGCGCCGCGTCCAAAGAGGCGCAGGTAGGCGGTGATAAACTCGCGCCCGGTCATGCCGCGCGGGAACGAATCGAACTGGGTGCAGTAACCGACCTGGGCGAAGAGACGCTCGGGATCGTCGGTGGGAATGCCGCGCACGGTGATGCGTCCGCGCGAGGGGCGGATGAGGCCGGTCATGAGATTCATGAGCGTCGTCTTGCCCGAACCGTTGGGCCCGACGAGGCTGGTGATGCCTTTGGGGATAGTGAGGTTCACGCGGTTGACGCCAAGCACCTCGCCATAGAACTTGCACACATTATCGAAAACGATTCCGGCGGAGGCGGAAACAGTGGGGCTGACGGCGGCGGTGGCGGTGCTCACTTGACCACCTCGAGGGGGCGAATCTTTCTCAAAATCAGTGCCAGTGACGCCACGGCGATGACGACGAGTACGATCCAGGCTTCGTTCTCAAGCGCCAGCGGCGGCGGGGGCAGCCGGAGCAGACCGCGCCAGACGATCAGATGCAACTCCATGAAATCGAGGAGCGAGCCGTTTTGGGTTTGAAGCACGGCGTTGACCGCCCCGGCCAGGCCGGCGCCGAAGAAATAAATGCCGAGCAGGGCCGCGCCGGCGACGACGCGCCACTTGATCCAGGCCGACAGCGCCAGGGAAAGCAGGGCGAGCACCACGATCCAGACCAGGCTGGCGGCGACAATAGCTGGGCCGAGCCAGAGGTTGTCGGCGCGCCAGGCCGCGCCGCCGACGCTGCACTCGACAGCGAAGAGCAGGAGGCCGGGAATCCAGGTCAACTCGGATAGGAGCACAAAAAGTACGGCGAATTTACCGGCGAGGTATTCGGCGCGGCTGAAGGGGCGGGAGAGGTAGAGCGGCAGTCCGCCGTTGGCCAGGTCGGGCGAAATCAGCCCAGGCGCGGCGAAGGCGGTGAAGAGAAACGCCATGAAGCACTGGTAATGCAGAAAGCTGTTGAAGAAGCCGCGGTTGATGTGGATCACCAGGCCGATGTTGAGGCGCGCCAGGAACGTCGGGTTGTTCATGGCGTAGATCACAATCAAATCCACGAGCGGAATGATGAAGCAGGCGACGAAATAGCCGAATAGCAGCTTGGACTGGAAAAGAGTGCGGCGAGCGTAGCGGTAGAGGATGGAGAAGCGCGACCAGGCGGGAGTCAGGGCGCCGGTGTAGCCGCGGTAGATTTGGCGGTAAACGGCCATTACTGGACCGCCTCGAGGAAGATTGACTCGAGCGAGTCGTGCTGGAACTCGACCCGGCGCAAGCCAATTTGGCAGGTGGCAGCGAGACGGAATATATCGCGCATGTCCATCGCCGGCGCGAGCTGCACGCGGAGGTGGCGCTGGCGGCCGGGGGTGACCTCGCAGCCAAGCTGCCGCAGTCCGCTGACCAGCGCGGGCGAATCGGCGGCGGGTTCGAGATCGAGGAAGCGGAGGTTGGCCTGGCGCTCGCTGGCGAGGTTGGAGTGGTGGACGATGGCGCCGCGATTGAGGATGACCACCTCATCGCAGGTTTCCTCGACATCGCGCAGGAGGTGGGAGCAGAGAACGATGCGAACCTCGCCGCCATCGCGCATTTCCCGGATCAGCTCGAGCATACGCTGGCGTGCCGGGGGGTCGAGGCTGTTAGTCGGTTCGTCAAGAATCAGCAGGCGCGGGCCGTGGACGATGGCCTGCGCCAGCTTGGCCAACTGCCGCATGCCGAGCGAGTAACCGCCGAGGCGGCGGTAGCGGGCTTCGCCCAAGCCGACGTAGAACAAGGCCTCGTGGGCGCGCTCGAGCGCGGCCTCGGAGGGGAGTCCGCTCAATTCGCCCATCATGCGGACGAAGGAGACGGCGGTCTGGTTGGCGATGAAGGCGTCGTTCTCGGGCATGTAGCCGATCAGGCGGCGCAATTCGCCCCCTTGGGTCGAGATGTCGCGGCCGAGGACGCGCGCGGTGCCGGAACTGGGAGAGTGGAAGCCGAGCAGGATATTGATCAGGCTCGATTTGCCGGCGCCGTTGGGTCCGAGCAGGCCGAGCGTGCGGCCGGAGAAGGCGCCGGTCAAATTTTTGAGGATCTCGCGCGTGCCGTAGCGGGAGGAGAGGTGGTCGAGCT
>JANWLQ010000008.1 GCA_025450725.1 Terriglobales bacterium | reverse complement strand
GATAATCTTGCGCTTGATCGCGTACTGCACCAATTGCGCCTTGTTGTGGATGTCGAGCTTGCGCATCAGGTTGAACTTGTGCGCTTCGACCGTCTTGACGCTCAAATTCAGCGCCACCGCGATCTCCTTCACTGACATGCCCTCGGCCAAAAACTTGATCGTCTCGTTCTCGCGCGGCGTGAGCGTGCCCAGCCGCGGCTTGAAGCGTTCGGCTGGGTCGCGTTCGGTGATGTCCTCCACCAGCTTCGCGAGCACCCGCGGGCTGAGGTACTTGCCGCCCCTCCGCACTTCGCGGATCGCGCCCACGAGCTGATCGGCGGGGCTGTCCTTCAGCATGTACCCCGAGGCCCCGGCCTCGAGGCTCTGCTGGAGGTAGTCCTCGTCGTCGTACATGCTGAGAAACATGACCTTGGTCTCCGGCCGCTGTTTGCGGATCTGTCGCACCGCCTCGAAACTAGTGAGCCCTGGCATGCCGATATCCATCAGCACCAGGTCGGGTTTCAACTCGGCGGCCTTGGCCACCGCGTCGGCGCCGTCGTGAGCTTCGCCCACGACTTGCATGTCGTATTCGGCTTCGAGCAGATTCTTCAGCCCTTGCCGGAACAGGGTGTGGTCATCGGTGAGGAGAATGCGAAATTTCATCATGGTGGTTGTATTGGGTCAAGCTAAGACGCTCGTTGTATCTCCATTGTTTTTTGGGGCATGGCAATCGGCACGCGGATCGAAAGCCGCACCCCGCGGCCCCCATTCGTGCCGACTTCGAGTTGGCCCCCGGCCAGGCGCACGCGTTCGCGCATGCCCGAGAGTCCAAAGCGCGAGTGGTGGTTCGCGGGCGGCGTCGGCGGCATGCCACGGCCGTCGTCGCTCAGGCGGATCCGCAACTCGCCCGCGCGCAGCGCAATCTCGAGATCCACCCGCCGTGCCTGCGCGTGGCGCGCCGCGTTGCGCAGTCCTTCGAGCACCACCCGGTAAATCATGGATTGCAGGCTGCGCTCCAGGTCGACGCCCTGGGTGAGGAACCGGAACCTGGTTTGCCACTGCTGCTCCGCCCGCAGCTTGCGCAGTTCCACCCGCAGCGCCGCCTCCAGGCCGAGTTCGTCGAGCAGCAGCGGCGAAAGTTGGGCCAGAATGCGGCGTAGTTCGGCGACGCTCGTGTCCACCAAGCTCACGCTCTTGCGCAGCCACGCCCGTGTGGCGGCGCGGGTTGGTTGCCGCAGGCCCATCTCGAGATACAGGCGCAGCGCCAGCAGCGCTTGCCCGGTCTCGTCGTGCAGGTCCCGGCTGATGCGCCGGCGCTCCTCGTCCTGCGCGTCCAGCAACTTGCGCGATAGCTCGAGCACACGCTGTTGCTGCCGCCCCAGTCGCGTCGCCATCCGCGTACGCTCGATCGCCATGGTCAGCCGCTCGGCCAGCGCCAGCAGCAGATCGCGCTCCTGGGGCAGGCATTCATACACGCGGTCAAACGCGAGCACCAGAACCCCCATTGGTTCCGTCTTGGATTGCCCCGCGTGCCGCGCCAGCGGCACCGCCCAGACCGAATGCCAGCCCTGCGCCTGCATCTCCTGATCGCAAACAAACACGGGAGCGCCGCCCTTCAGCACGCTCGCCAGCAGCTCCGCGCTCGGCTCCCGCTGCGCTCCAATTCCGGCCGCGTGCGCCAATCCCGCTGGTCGCCGGCCGGTGCGCTCCTCCAGCAGAAAAATCTGCCCATTCTGAAACGGAAACAACTGCGCCGCCTGTTCCAGCACCCGCTGCAGCAGCTCCTCCATGCCGGCGCAATTCAGTTCCGCGTCGAGCACCGATAGCAGCGCCTGCGCCGCCTTGCTTTGCGCCCCTACATAGGCCTCCGCCACGGCCAGTGAAATGCGCTGCTCGATCCACGCCTGCATCGCGCGCGCCGCGCGCGGGCCAAACTTTGGACGCAGGCTCGCGAGCGACAACGGTCGAAAATCCCGCGCCGCATCCAGCACCTGGTCCATCGGAATGCCCAACTTGGCCAGCCGCGTCGCCACGTAGCGAAAATGTTCGTCTTCCGCCGCCGGCGGCGGCATCAAAAGTTGTTCCAGCGCGAATATGCCGCGCGCCGACAGCGGCAGTCGCGACGCGTGCCGCTTGCGCCATGTGCGCCGCAGTGCCAGCTGATCCTCCGCCAGGCACATCTGTGCCTGACGCATGGCATCGTGTGGAAAAAGATGGAATACTTCTGCGGTCACCGGAAAACCACTGGGACGAGGGCGGGCGATCATCCTACTTACGCTTGCTGGTGAAGCGAGTATATCAGGTAAGATGAACCTACAAACCTCGCGCCGTAGTGCTTTTTTCTGTCGGCGCGGGCGACGTTGCAAAGCCATTGCACACTTCCACCCGCACGTCTAATTCCATTCTCAATGCCATTGTTGTGTCCGGCCCGACCGCCAGCGGCAAGACGCCGCTCGCCCTGGCGCTCGCCGAGCGCCACGGCGCGAACGCGGCCGAGATAGTCAACTTCGATTCGGTGCAGCTCTATCGCGACTTCGATCTGGGCACCGCCAAGCCCTCTCCGGCCGAGCTCGCCCGCGTGCCGCACCATCTCATCGGTGTCGCCGATGCCGCCGCCCCGTGGACGGCGGGCGAATACGCGCGCCGCGCCCGTCCCATCGTGGCCGATATTCTGCGGCGTGGCAAAACTCCGATCCTGGTCGGCGGCACCGGGTTCTACCTGCGCGCTCTGCTACAAGGCCTGTCGCTGTTGCCGGCTTCGTCCAGTGACATGCGCCGGCGCCTGGCCACGCGCCCGCGCCTGTATGAGCTGCTGCGCCGCCTCGACCCGGAAGCGGCGCGGCGCATCGCCCCCGCCGACCGCGAAAAAATTATCCGCGCCTTGGAAGTCCGCCTGCTAACCCGGCGTCCCATGGCCGAAGCATGGCGGCAAGCCCCGCCCGAGCCATCCACCGCGATTCGCCCGCTCAAGCTCGCGCTCCGTCCCGACCGCGCCGCGCTGTATGCGCGTATTGACCGCCGCGCCGCGATGATGTTTTCCGGCGGCATTCAGGAAGAGACCCGCCGCCTGCTCGCCCGCTATCCCGCTGATTTGCGCATCTGGATCGCGCACGGCTACAAGCAAGCCTGCGACATCGTGCTCCGCGGCGCCCCCGAGGCGCAAGCCCTCGCCGAGGCCCAGCAAGAGCAGCGCCGCTACGCCAAGCGTCAGTGGACCTGGCTCCGCTCCGACCCCGGCTATCTTTGGCTCGACGGCTTCGGCGATGATCCCGCGATCCAACAGGCCGCCGTCAACCAAATCAAAGCCGCGCTCTATCCGCCCGTGGATTGAGCGCGGCTTTGGTTGGTTTGCGATTTTGGTACGGTCGTTACCAGTTAAATTCCGTCCGCAGCAGGATCGTCCGCGTGCTGCTTCCGGTGGTCGAGGTGATGAGTCCGAAACTGCTGCTGGTCGGCGAGGTATTGGCGAGATTGAAAAATGGATGGTTGAGGAAGTTGATGTCCTCCACCCGCAAATTCAACCCCGCGCGTTCGCTGATCTTGATCTGCTTATTCAGGCTCATGTTCAGCGACACGTTGGGCACGCCGCGTAGAAACGCGATTTGTCCATAGGAACCCGGCGTCGAAGCCGGACCGTATGTGCTCGGATTCGGGATTCCCCCCGTGCCCAATATCTGGTCCCGCGCCGTCGTGCCCAGACTGCCGTTCACCACCTGGCCATTCCTCGAGGTCAGCGCCTGCTGCAACTGCGATAGCGGCAAGTTCAGCGTCACCCCGCTGCTGGCCAGATCGCTGACCGTGTCCCGCCCGCTGGTCAGTAGAACGGGCGTTCCCGTCTGAATCTGTTCCGTTCCGCCCATCGTCCAGCCGCCAATGGCGTTGTTCACCAGGTCGTTGCCCGACGAGATCCACCGTCCCCGTCCCAGCGGCAGGTCATAGGTCCAGAAAGAGTTCCAGGCAAAGCGCTGATCGAACGGAGTCGGCCCATAGCTCAGCCGCGCGTTGTTGACATCGAACCATTGGTCGCCCGCCGTCTGGTCGCTCGCATTCGATAAATCCCCCAGCGAATGGCTCCAAACAAAATTGGCGTTATAGCTCAGGCCATGGCCGAATGTGTGGCGCACCTCGAGTTGCAGGCCGTTGTAGTTGTTGTCCCCGTTGTCGTCCTGATAGAACATGCCGCCGCTATGGCTGTTAAATCCGCCGGCGTACGGGTTGGGGCTAAACAGCGTTGCCGCGTAGGCTCCCGGCGCGTTATATCCAAATTGCGCGCACGGGGCGAAGTTCGTCCCCACCAGGTTGCAGTAGTAACCCGCCCCGAAGGTCGAGGTCTGTGACAGCACACCCGCCATCGTGCCCGCCACTCCCTGCTGCAGGTCCACGATCAGGCTGCTGCTGCTATACCCCTGGCTCGCCCGCAGCCCTTTGAAGGCGGCATCGAAAATCGGCGTCGGGTTCTGGCCCGGCAACCCATTGTTGGCAAATCCGTTCTTGCCCGCCGCTGCGTTGGCCGCCAGGTTCGCCTGCGCCTGCCGGAACTGTGCCAGGAAGCCGTTGCTCGTGATATTCACTTGATCAATGTTCTGGAAGTGCCACATGTGGTGGCTGGAGTTGCCGACATATCTCGCCTCCACCACCGTCTTGTCAGTGAGTTGCCGTTGCAAACCCACCGTCCAGCTCTCCGTGTACGGCGTACGAAGATTGGGATTCACGAAGCCTAGCGGCTGGAAACCGAAGGCAAACTCCGACTGTGGGAACGGAAACCCAAAACTTGTCGGAAAAGACGACAACGCCGGCGGCGGCGAGGTTAAGTTCAGGCTCCCTGGCGCGAAATTGGAGAACAGCGACTGGCCTGATCCCGGATTCTCCGTGATCGTGTTCGAGATGGTGTTCATTCCTTCGCTGTAGTAGTTGATCGCATAGCTGCCCCGCACCACCGTTTTGTGATCGCCCAGCAAATTGCCGAGCGGCCCCGATCGTCCCGGGTTCCAGGCAAAGCCAACGCTCGGCCCGACGTTGCCCAGGCTCGACTTGTAGGGCGCTGCCACCTGGTTGAACTGCGGGTTGGCCGCGCTTCCAAAAAACGATGCCGCATCGGGTTCGCCATCAATTCCGTTGGTGGATTTGATCGGTCCGTCCATTTCCCACGCCAGTCCATAGTTCATCGTCAAATTGGGCGTCATGCGCCATGCATCTTGCAAGTACAAGCTTCCCGAACTGAACGCAAAGCGTTGCGTCGCCCCTTGGAACTCCGCGTATTTGTGCGTTTTCTCATCCACGTTGACGTTGCCCGATACACTGCTCACTCTTCCTGTTAAAAGCGCGAACAGCGATTCCGCGTTCCCCAAATCTCCGTTCTGAGTGTTGATCCCCGGAAATTGGCTCTGGAAAGCCGCCGATGTCAATGGATCGCCCGCCGTCACGCCAAGGCTGTAATTCGGAATGCCCGCGCTCCCGAACGAGGTCTCCCAGAAACTGGTGTGCAGCAGGCTCCCGCCCCACTGCGTCGTGTGCGCCCCGTGATTCCAGGTAAAGTCGTCCCGCACCTGGTACACCGGGTTGTTGCGAATAAACGGCAGCACGTTGGGAATCGTCGCCGCGATCAGTGGAGTGCTAATGATGCGATTCCCCCACGGGGCAAACTGGGTTGGATCCGAGCCGTGCGAAAAATACTCGCCATTGCTCTGGATGCCAAAGGTGAAGTTGTTCACCAAATTCGGGCTCACCGCCCAGTCCAAACCGTTGCTCTCAGTGTAGGTGGTGATCTTGTAACCGTTGCCAAAAGCATACTGCGTCAGGCCCGGGTACGGCGGCGCCGAACCTGCGATGTTTTCGTACCGCAGGTTCTCGGACGCGTGGAAATCAAGGTTGTTCGCAATCTGGTAATCCAGCCGCCCGGTGGGGAAATATTGGCTGATATGGCTCGCCTGTTCCCACTCCATCGTCTGCCAGTACGGCTGCCCCGTAATCGGTAACGTGCCAGTCGCCAGTTTCTGTGATCCGTTGGCGGTGTTTAGCATCGCCGCCACCGTCCCGTCCGGCGCAACATTGTTGATTCCGGCCGCCTGTGCGGCCGTGTACACATTGACGTTGTGTTGCTGGCCATCGGTGCCCTGATAAACAAAGTTGCCCGCCTGCGACGCCGGCGTCAGGATCGTCGTCGTGAGAATGCTCGATCCTGGTTGCGGCTGCGCTTCGAAATAGCCGAAGAAGTACAGCTTCTTGTTCCCCGGCCACAGCGGCCCGCCCACGCCGATATAGGGATTGTTCTGCCGCGACTTGTTGATCGGCTGCCCGTGCAGGTTGTTGAAGTAGCTGTTGGCGTTCAGCGCCCAATTTGCAAACTGCCAGCCGGCATTGATGTGGTACTGATCCGTCCCCCGCTTGGTGGTAAATCGCATCTGCATCGCCCCGCCCGTCAGGTCACTGGCGGTGTTGCCGGCGGTCGTGATTGTGACCTCCTGCATCGCGTTAATGCGTGCCGGCGCGAACGAGAAG
>JANWLQ010000007.1 GCA_025450725.1 Terriglobales bacterium | reverse complement strand
GCGGACATTATCTCTCGGCTTGCGCGCAGCAGTATGCCGGGGCGGGCGATGAGGAAATCAAGGCCAAGGCCGACGGCCTGGTCAAGATGCTGGGCGAGTGCCAGGTCACGAACGGCAATGGGTATCTGTCGGCGTTTCCGGTGGAGGAGTTTGACCGGTTGCGCGATGGGGTGACGGTATGGGCGCCGTTTTACACGCTGCACAAAATCATGGCCGGCCTGCTCGACATGTACATGCTGACCGGCAACCAGCAGGCGCTGGAGATGGACGTCAAACTCGCGGGATGGGTCGGGCAATGGGCTGGCCCGCTGTCGGACGCCTCGATGCAGCGGGTGCTGGGCGAGGAGTACGGCGGCATGGGCGAGGTGCTCTTCAACCTGGCGGCGGTGACCGGGAACCGGAGCTACATCGGGCTGGGGCACCGGTTTGACAAGCGCATCTTTTTCGATCCGCTGGCAGGGCAGCGGGACGAACTGAAGGGGCTGCACGCCAACACGCATATTCCGCAGGTGATCGGCGCGGCGCGGGCGTACGAGCTGACGGGTGACGCGCGCTCACACGCGATTGCGCATTATTTCTGGAACGAAGTCGTGGCGAACCGGACGTACGCCACCGGGGGCACGAGCAACGGCGAACATTGGGAAGAGGATCCGGGAAAGCTGATTATTTCGCCCTCGAGCGAGGAGTGCTGCTGCGGCTACAACATGCTCAAGCTGACGCGCCATATTTTCGGCTGGGAGGGCGAGGCGCGGGCGATGGATTACTACGAGCGCACGCTGTTCAACAGCCGGCTGGGTACGCAGAACAAGGACGGGATGCTGATGTATTTCCTCTCGCTCAGCCCGGGCGGATGGAAGACGTTCAGCACCCCGGACAATTCGTTCTGGTGCTGCGTGGGTTCGGGCGTCGAGGAGTACTCGAAGCTGGCCAATACGATTTATTACCACGACGCTGACGGCGTGTACGTGAACCTGTTCATGGCCAGCGATCTGGACTGGGCGGAGCGGGGCGTGAAGCTGCGGCAGGAGACGAGGTTCCCGACCCAGCAGGGGACGACGATCACGGTGGCGGTGGCGAAGCCGACGCGTATGGACATCAACCTGCGCATTCCAGAGTGGGTTGGCGAGGGCGGCTCGGTCAAGATCAACGGCGAGACGCTGCCGGCGTTTGCCTCGCCGAGCAGCTACTTGAAACTGACGCGGACGTGGAACGACGGCGACAAGATCGAGCTGGCGCTGCCCATGCATTTGCACTCCTCGGGGCTGGTGATGCCGGTGCACAACGCGGGCGATGAGGCGCTGCAGGCGCCGATGTACGGTCCGCTCGTGCTGGCGACGCGGATGGGGCGCGAAGGCTTGACGAGCGACATGGTCGAGGGCAAGTTGTCGCCTCGGATCAGGCCGGGCGCGGCTCCGGAGGTGATTGCGACCTCGGGCGATGTGGCGTCGGGAATCGAAGCGGGCGCGGCGCCGCTCGAGTTCAAGACCAAGAAGCCGATGACGGGCGCGATCGAGGCGGCATCGCTTGCGCCGCTGTATCAGGTGATGGACGAACGCTACGCGGTCTACTTGAAGACGGTCAGTGATAAGCAAGCGTAAGCTTGCTACCATTGACCATGCCTTCAACTGAAAAGAACTACGATTTAGTCATTATTGGCAGCGGCCCGGGGGGGTATTGGGCCGCGATTCGGGCCGGCGAGTACGGGCTCTCGACCCTGTGCATTGAGCGCGACGAGAAGCTGGGCGGGACGTGCCTGCATGTCGGCTGCATTCCGACAAAGGCGCTGCTGCATAGCGCCGACGTGATGGACACGTTTCGCAATGCCAAGGACCTGGGCATTGACGTGGACAAGTTCGCGGTCAATTGGGCGCAGATGCAGGCGCGGAAGAATAAGATCGTCAGCAAACACGCCAAGGGCATTGAGTTCCTGTTCAAGAAGAACAAGGTTGAGTGGATGCGCGGGGCGGCGTCGCTGGCCGGTCCGGGCGTGGTCGAGGTGAAAACGCCGGAGGGCGGGACGCAGCGCGTAAAGGCGAAGAACATCATGATCGCCACCGGATCGGCGGCGCGGCTGCTCCCGGGCATGACGGCCGACGACCGCATTCTCACCAACGTCGAGGTACTGGCGCTCGACCAGATTCCAAAGAAGCTGGTGATTATTGGCGCGGGCGCGGTGGGGGTCGAGTTCGCTTCGATTTACCGGCGGTTCGACACCGAGGTGACGATTCTCGAAATGCTGCCGCGCATCGTTCCGGTCGAGGATGAGGACGTATCGAAGGAGCTGGAAAAAGCGCTGAGGAAGCAGAAAATTTCGATCATCACGTCGGCCAAGTTCGAAAAAGTCGAGAAGACGGCGAGCGGTGTGAAGGTGACCTACACCGCGCCGGACGGGAAGTCGCAGGTCATCGAGGCGGATAAGCTGCTGGTGGCGGTGGGCAGGCGTCCAGTGACCGAGGGATTGAATTTAGAGAAGACCAAGGTGGTGCTCGACCGCGGGTTCATCAAGACCGACGGCTACATGCGCACCGGGGAGCCGGGCGTTTATGCCATCGGCGACGTGGTTGCGGGTTCGCCGCAGTTGGCGCACGTGGCCTCGATGGAGGGGTTGGTCGCGGTGGCGCACATCGCGGGCAAATCGAAACGGCAGATGGATTACACGCGAGTGCCGAACTGCACCTACTGTGAGCCGCAGGTGGCGAGCGTGGGGCTGACGGAGCAGGCGGCCAAGGCCAAGGGGCTCAACTTCAAGGTCGGGAAATTTCCGTTTGTGGGGAACTCGAAGGCGACGATTCTGGGTTCGCACGAAGGCTTTATCAAGATGCTGGCCGACGCCAAGGATGGGACGCTGCTGGGCGTGCACATGATCGGGCCGGTGGTGACGGAACTTGTGGCCGAGGCGACGCTGGCATTGCAGATGAATGCGTCGGCGGACGAGTTGATGGAGACGATCCATGCCCATCCGACGGTGTACGAAGCTATGCTCGATGCGGCGAATAACATTTACGGATTGACGATCAACGCCTAGAAGGCCGTGTCCACGACGCTCGCTATTCTCGATGTGGGCGTGATGGAGTACGCGCGCGCGCTCGTGGTACAGCGGAAACTCGTCGCGCGACGGCAGGCGGGGGAGATCGGCGATGTGCTGGTGCTGGTGGAGCATCCGCCGGTGATCACGCTGGGGCGGAACGCGCGGGCGGAAAATGTCATCGAGCCGGGCGATGTGGCCGTGGTCGAGTGCGACCGCGGGGGGGATGTAACGTACCACGGGCCGGGGCAGTTGGTGGGGTATCCGATCTTCGACTTGCGCGGGTGCGCGCGGCCGGATTTTTTGCCGGCGCGGACGGGGCGGCTGGAGCTGGGTCCGGTGGACTTCGTGCGGGCGCTGGAGGAGGTCTTGATTGGCGTCGCGGCGGATTGCGGGGTCGCGGCGGGACGGATTGCCGGTTTGACCGGGGTGTGGACGCGGGAACTGCCGGAACGGAAGCTGGCGGCGATTGGAATTCACGTGGCGCGGGGGGTCACGAGCCAGGGGTTTGCGCTCAACGTCGAGAACAGGCTCGAGGGGTTCCGCGCGATTGTGCCGTGCGGGATTCGCGACCGGGGAGTGACTTCGCTGAGCGAAGCAAGCGGGCGGCGGTGGACGGTGGCCGAGGCGGGGACGCGCGTGCGGGCGAGGTTTGCTGAAATATTTAACCGGCAACTGGCGGACGGGCCGGTTTCATGGGACGATTGAAGGGAACGCTGACAAACGAGGAATTCACCTAATGGCCGTTGAAGTCATCATGCCCCAGATGGGGGAATCAATTTTTGAAGGCACCGTAACCAAGTGGCTGGTCAAGCCAGGTGAGTCGGTGCGCCGCGATGAGCCGCTGTTTGAGATCTCGACCGACAAGGTGGACGCGGAGATACCGGCGCCGGCATCGGGGGTGCTGAAAGAGATTAAGGTCGCGGCGGGACAGACGGTGCAGATCAATACCGTGGTCGCGATTCTGGAAGCGAGTGACGGGGCGAGTGCGCCGGCGCAGGCGCCGGCCCCGGCGGCGGCACCTGCCGCTCCGGCTCCGGCGGCGGCAGCGCCTGCCGCGCCCGCGGCCAAGCCGGCGCCGGTAGCTGCGGCGCCCGCGCCTGCTCCGGCGCCGGCACCGGTACAGGCAGCGCCAGCTCCGGCGGCTTCGACGCAGGCGGCAGCGGCGGTGCGTTCATCACCGTTGGTGCGGCGGATGGCGGAAGAGCACAAGGTGGACTTGTCGCGGGTTCCGGCGTCGGGCGACGGTGGACGGGTTTCGAAACGTGACTTGATGGCCTATCTGGAGTCGGCGCCTGCAGCGGCGGCCGCTCCGGCCGCGGCGGCTGCCGCGACACCAGCTCCGGCGCCGGTGACGTATGCACCGGGGTCGGTGGAGATCGTTCCCATGACGCTGATGCGCAAGCGCATCGCCGAACACATGGTGATGAGCAAGCGGACTTCGCCGCACGTTTACAGCGTTTTCGCGGTGGATGTCACCGAAATCGCCAAGCTGCGCGATCAGAGCAAGGCGCAGTTTGAGTCGTCCACGGGGCAGAAGCTGACGTTCATGCCGTTCTTTTGCCAGGCAGTGGTGGACACGCTGCGGCAGTTCAAGATTCTGAATTCGTCCATGCAGGAGGATTCGATCGTCTACAAGCACGACATCAACCTGGGCATTGCGGTGTCGCTCGATTGGGGATTGATCGTGCCGGTGATCAAGCACGCCGAGGAGAAAAACTTCCTGGGCTTGCAGCGCGCGGTCAACGACCTGGCGGAGCGGGCGCGTTCCAAAAAGCTTTCGCCCGATGAAGTGCAGGACGGGACGTTCTCGATCTCGAACTACGGCATTTACGGCGGCCTGATTGGCATGCCGGTGATCAACCAGCCGCAGGTGGCGATCTTGGGGATTGGCGGCATTCACAAAACGCCGGTGGTGATCAACGACGCGATCGCGATCCGTTCGGTGGTGCACCTGACGCTGAGCTTCGATCACCGCGTGGTGGACGGCGCGACGGCGGATTCGGCGATGGCGTTTATGCGCGGACGGCTCGAGGGCTGGAACCAGCCGATCGTTTAGTTAGCTCCGTAAATTTGGCGAGATCAATATTGCCGCCGCTGGCGATGGCGACGACTTGTCCGGTGCCGGCGCGTCCTGACATAGCGGCGGCGACGGCGCAGGCGGCGGCTCCTTCGAGGATCACGCGATTGCGTTCGGCGGCGAGGCGCATTGCCGCCGCGGCTTCAGCCAGCGAGACGACGATGACGCCATCGAGCAGCGGGCGGGCTTTGTCGAGCATGGACTGGAAGACGCGGCGGCTGCCAATGCCATCCACAAACGAAGGAGTGTAGTTGACCTCGGTGGGAACGCCTGATTGCCAAGCGGCGGCGAGCGGGGCCGCGGTTTCCGCTTCAGCGGCGTAGATGCGGGTGCGCGGTGAGAGCTGGCGCAGGAGCGAGGCGATGCCGCAGGCGAGACCACCACCGCCCCAAGGAATCACGACGGCCGCGGGCGCGGGGAGATCCTCGCCAATTTCGAGCGCAATGGTCGCGTTGCCGGCGATGACGTAGGGGTCGTCGAAGCTGTGGATGAAGCGCGCTGTGACACCGGGAAATCGGCGGGTTTCGCAGCACTCCCACCACTGGGCAAAAGGAACCTGGATGACGCGGCCGCCGAGGCGGGCGATGGCTTCGAGTTTGGTTGCGGGCGCGGTGTCGGGCGCGATGATGGTGGCGGGAATTCCAAGAGCGCGGGCGCAGAAGGCGACACCCTGGGCCATGTTGCCGGCTGAGGCGGTGACCACTCCAGAGGCGAGATCGGCGGCGGCGGTATTGGCCATGACGTTGGCGGCACCGCGAATTTTGAAAGAGCCGATGGGCTGAAGGTTCTCGAGCTTTAGGTGGACTTCGGCGGACGCGTCGGCTTGCAGGCGGACGAGTGGTGTGCGAATGGCAGTGCCGGCGATGGATTTCTGGGCCGATTGAGCCTGTTCAAGGGTTACCAACATTGCCGGAATTCTACCATAAGCATTTGATTCAAAAGCACTTAAAATATTTTAAGAAAATACTTGACATTGCAACACTCAGCTTATATGCTTACTTACGTAGCATATTTCTTTCCGGGAGGAACCAATTTCCATGCAATGCCAACCATCTTTGTTTGTAGTTGAGAACGAGCAAGGGCTTGATCTGCAAGTGGATTTGCCGGGGGTCGCGCGCGAGGACCTGGACATCAAAGTCGAGAACGACACTGTTGTTCTGCGGGCCGAGCGGAAGCAGCGTCCGACGGCGAAGTACGCACGGGCGTTTGTGTTGCCCGACTACATTGACCAGCAGGCGATTCAAGCCAAGATCGTGGACGGGGTATTGAACCTGACATTGCCGCGCAAGGAGACAGCGAAGCCGAAGACCATTCCCATCACTGTCAATTAAAAGCAAGGCAAGAAAGGAAACCATGGCAGTACGTTTCGACAAACTGACAATCAAGGCGCAGGAAGCGCTGGAAGCGGCGCGGTCGCTGGCGGCGGAGTACCGCCACGCGGCGATCGAGCCGCTTCACCTTTTGGCGGCGCTGCTGGGGGATCAGGAAGGTGTGATTCCCTCGACTTTGCAGCGGCTGGGCCTGGATGCGCGCGCACTCGGGGCTGAGGCGGAAGCGGAGCTTTCGCGGAGACCGCGGGTGGAGGGGGCGTCGGTGGAGCGCCCGTTGTCGCCGGCGCTGGGCGCGGCGCTGGAGCGGGCATTTAAGTCGGCGGACAAGTTCAAGGACGAGTTTGTCTCGACCGAGCACCTGCTGCTGGGGCTGGTGGAGATGCCGCTGTTGAAGAACGCCGGGGTGACGCAGGACCGGGTGTTGCAGGCGCTGCAGGCGATCCGCGGGAACCAGCGGGTGACCGACGCCAACCCGGAAGCCAAGTACCAGTCGCTCGAGCGCTACGGGCGCGACCTGACGGAGGCGGCGCGGCGGGGCAAGCTGGACCCGGTGATTGGGCGGGACGACGAGATCCGGAGGGTGATCCAGGTGCTGTCGCGGCGGACCAAGAACAACCCGGTGCTGATCGGCGAGCCGGGGGTGGGGAAAACCGCCATTGTCGAGGGCCTGGCGCAGCGGATTGTGGCGGGCGATGTGCCCGAGGTTTTGAAAACCAAGCGTGTGGTGGGGCTTGATTTAGGAGCTCTGGTGGCGGGGGCGAAGTACCGGGGCGAGTTCGAAGACCGGCTGAAGGCGGTGCTGAAGGAGATCACTGAATCGGAGGGCGAGATCATTCTGTTCATTGACGAGCTGCACACGCTGGTCGGGGCGGGGGCGGCCGAGGGCTCGATGGACGCCAGCAATATGCTGAAACCGGCTCTGGCGCGGGGCGAGCTGCGGGCGATCGGCGCGACGACGCTGAACGAATACAAGAAGTACATTGAGAAAGACGCGGCGCTGGAGCGGCGCTTCCAGCCGGTGATGGTGGGAGAACCGAGTCTCGAGGACACGATCGCCATTCTGCGCGGTTTGAAGCAGCGCTACGAGCTGCACCACGGCGTGCGCATTCAGGACGCGGCGCTGATCGCGGCGGCGCGGCTGTCGAGCCGGTACATCGCCGACCGATTTTTGCCGGACAAGGCGATTGACCTGGTGGACGAGGCGGCGGCGGCGTTGCGGATGCAGTTGGACAGCCGTCCGGTCGAGATCGAGACGCTGGAGCGTGCGCTGACCCATTTGGAGATTGAGCGCACCGCCTTGGACGCGGAGAAGACGCCGGCGGCGAAGGCGCGGGTTGCGGCCATCGAGCGCGAGGTGGCCGACCTGCGCGAGCAGGTGGCCGGTCTGCGCAGCCGCTGGCAGAACGAGAAGGACGAGATCCAAAAAGTGCGCGACTTGAAGGCCGAGCTGGAGCGGCTGCAGATTGAAGAACAGCAGGCCGAGCGCAGCGGGAATTTGAGCCGGGTGGCGGAGATTCGCTATGGGCTGCGGGGCGCGGTGGAACGGCAGTTGGCGGAGGCGAGCCAGCGGCTCGAGTCGCCGCAGCGAATATTGCGGGAGGAGGTTTCCGCGCAGGAGATTGCGGCGATTGTTTCGAAGTGGACGCACATCCCGGTGGAGCGAATGATGGAGGCGGAGAAGGAAAAGCTGATCCACATGGAGGAGCGGCTGCACCAGCGCGTGGTGGGGCAGGACGAGGCGGTGCGCGCGGTGAGCGATGCGGTGCGGCGGTCGCGGAGCGGGCTGGGGGATCCGAACCGGCCGATCGGGTCGTTTTTGTTTTTGGGCCCGACGGGGGTGGGGAAGACGGAGTTGGCGCGGGCGCTGGCGGAGTTTTTGTTTGACGATGAGCACGCGATGATCCGGCTGGACATGAGCGAGTACATGGAGAAGCACTCGGTGGCGCGGCTGATCGGGGCGCCGCCGGGGTACGTGGGCTATGAAGAAGGCGGGCAGTTGACGGAGCGGGTGCGGCGGCGTCCTTATGCGGTGCTGCTGCTGGACGAGATCGAGAAGGCGCATCCGGACGTGTTCCACGTGCTGTTGCAGGTTTTGGACGAGGGGCGGCTCACTGATGGCAAGGGACGCACGGTGGACTTCCGCAACGCAGTGGTGATCATGACCTCGAACTTGCAGGCGGGCGAGCTGCGCAGCCACTTCCGGCCGGAGTTCTTGAACCGGATTGACGAGATTGTGAACTTCACATCGCTCGACCGGGCGCAGTTGGGGCCGATCGTCGAGATGCAGCTTGGGCATTTGCGGAAGTGGCTGGCGGAGAAAGACATCCATCTGACGCTGGCGCCGGCGGCGCGGGAGCTGATTTTGCAGCAGGGGTATGACCCGCAGTACGGGGCGCGTCCGCTGAAGCGGGCGTTGCAGCGGCTGGTGCAGAATCCGCTGGCGACGGCGCTCTTGAAAGGCGAGGTGCAGCCGGGGGAGAACGTGGAGGCGGTGGTGGCTCCGGCGGGGGACGCATTGATGTTTCGGGAGAAGGCGAAGGCGGTAGCATAAACACAGACGGGTTCCCTTATGCAAATTTTCAAGACCACCTTTCTCCTGACCGCGCTGACGGTGCTGTTCCTGCTGATCGGCGATTGGCTGGGTGGGGACACGGGGATGGTGATCGCGCTGATCTTCGCGGCGGGGCTGAACTTCACCTCGTATTTCTTCAGCGACAAAATCGCACTGCGCACCTACAACGCGCAGCCGGTGACGCGGGAGGAACTGCCCCAGGTGTACGCGATTCTTGAGAACCTGGCGCAGCGGGAGCAGTTGCCGATGCCCAAGGTGTTCGTGATACCGACCGACTCGCCCAATGCGTTTGCCACCGGGCGCAACCCGGAGCACGCATCGGTGGCGGTGACGCGCGGGATATTGGGACTGCTGACCAACGACGAGCTGGCGGGAGTGTTGGCACACGAGCTGGGGCATGTGCGGAACCGCGACATTTTAATCAGTTCGATCACGGCGACTGTGGCGGGCGCGATCATGCTGATTGCGCGCATGGCGGGGTGGGCGGCGCTGTTCGGAGGCTACGGCGGGAACGATCGCAACGAGGGCGAGGGCGGGGCGCTGTCGGCGATTGCGCTGATGATTTTGGCGCCGCTGGCAGCAACGCTGATCCAGTTGGCGATTTCGCGCTCGCGCGAGTATGCGGCGGATGCCTCGGGGGCGCAGTGGACGGGAAACCCGCAGGCGCTGGCCTCGGCACTGGAGAAACTGGACGCGTATGCGCGGCAGCGTCCGATGTTGGCGACGCCGTCAACGGCGCACTTGTTCATCATCGCGCCGCGGACGCGGCAGATGCTGGCGGGATTGTTCTCGACCCATCCGCCGATCCCGGACCGGGTGGCGCGGCTGCTGGGACGGCCACGGGCGGAGTAGAGGCGTATACTGGCGGCATGCGCGGGGCCGCCCTACTGTTTGCCTGCCTGGCGTTGCTGCAGTCGAAAGGCACGCTGCCGCCGAACCTGCCCGAGGTCTTGCCCAGTTCCACTCCATGGACGCTGGCGCCGTTGCAGCTCGCGTCTCAGGCCAACATCGTTCAGGCAGACGTGACCGTGCGCGACTCGCATGGCAATCCAGTGGCCGGCCTGCAAAAGAGCAATTTCGTCGTGCTGGACAATGGAAAGCCGCGGCCACTGACCTATTTCTCCGTCATCGCCGCGCATGGCGCCCACCCAGCGCCGGCGGAGCCAGCCGGTAACTCGACCGACAATTCGCAATCGGCCGCGGCGGCCGACGCTTCGCCGCCGCGCTACTTCGCAATTTTTTTTGACGACATTGACACCAGCGTTGGCGACTTGACGATGGCGCGCAACGCCGCACTGGGGATGATACGCGCCGGCCTCGGCGCCAACGACCATGTCTGTATTTTTTCGGCGTCGGCCACGCAAGCGCTGGACTGCACCAATCAGGCTGCCAGCCTGGAGCAAACCATTGGCCGGATCCACACCCATCCTCAATATGGCGGGGACACACTCCCCTGCCCGAAGATCTCGCCGTACGAGGCCGCTCAGATTGCGAACTACAACGACACGCTGGCGCTCAGCGCGGTTGAGGCGGAAGCGAAACAGTGTATTCGGCAGATGATACCTGTAGGTGACGTTGAGGGCATTAAAGCCGAAGCCGATATTATCTGGAACAAGGAACGGGCGGCGTCCCTCGATATCCTGCAATCGCTACGGCAGGCGAATCAGTACCTGGCGCGCCAACTCGGCCAGCGCGCCCTGCTGCTGGCCTCAGATGGTTTCCTCGACGACGAGCTCGGCGGTTCCTTGGAAACCATCATCCAAGAGGCCTTGCGCAATGATGTGGTGATTAATTCCCTTGAGACCAAGGGCCTATTTACACAGGATCCCGCGCGGTCTTTTAACGACCCCACCGCTGAACTGAAAGAGCCCCTGAACAATACGACGTTCCTGTACGAGGAGCAATCCCGTGTGCCGAGCGAGCAGGCCGCGGTCGACGCCCTGGCGACTCTCGCCCAGGGCACCGGCGGCTATTTCTTCCACAACAGCAACGACCTGACGCTCGGATTTAAGCAACTCGCCTCCTCGCCCGCCATCGCCTATCAGCTCGGCTTCCCGCTGGACGTTCCGCGCGACGGTAAATTCCATACACTCAAGGTGAATTTGCTGCCGCGCCGCAAGGACTTGACCGTACAGGCGCGCCCGGGGTACTTCGCGCCGATTCCGGGGATCTCGGTAGGCGAGTTTTTCACGGCAATGGACAACGCCATGCGGGGCAATGACGAACGCTCCGACGTGCCCGCCACCTTAGCCGTCGCACAGCACCACCAGGAGGTGGATCTCACCGCCTCTTTTAACATCGCCAAACTTCCGTTCATTGAACATTTGGGGCGGGCGGACCAGAAATTGATCGTTACGGCCGCCCTGTTCGATAGCCGGGGGCAGGTAGCGGAAGGCAGGCGTGGGGAGCTGGATATGTGGCTGCTACCGGCGACGCGGCGGCGTCTCAGTACCGAGGGCTTGCAAACCCGACTGACGCTCTACACGGAGCGGCCGGGCAACTATCGCCTTCGCGTGGTCATTGGAGAATCAACCGACGCACGCCTCTCCATCTACAACCAGCAGCTCCAGGTACATTAATTGGCGATGACAATTTGTTTGGGGGCGGTGACTTTTTCATCCGGCGCATGGACGTCGATCTTGACCTGAGCCACGCCGGAGGGGGCCTTGGCGCTGTCGAAGGTCAGCAGATATTGATGGTTGAGTCGTTGGAGCAAGTCCTCGAGAAAGTCGGTGAAGCGCGGCGGTGTGCCATTGCCTCCGGAATAGGTGACACCACCTGTCGCATCGGTCAACTCATTGAGGTTGATGATGCCCCTGTCGGACGACACGGCGGCAGGGGCGGAGGGCATCTCGCGGCGCGGTTGGAAGCTGGCGTCAGGAGGACCGCTCAAGGGCGGGGGCTCACCGCTGCCCGAGCCGCCGGCGGCGCCGGCGCCCGTGGCGGCGATGGCATAGACGACCACGCCCGCCTGGACGGCATCGGCGACGGCCTTGCGCAAGGTTATGTTTTGGGTGTCGTTGCCGCCGAGGTGTTCGACGCCGTCGGAGATGACGAGCAATTCGTGGACCTGACCGGGGTGCGGCCGCCACCGCTGCATGAGGTATTGGAGCGAGCCGTAGGGGCTGGGCGAGGAATTGCCGCCGCCGCTGGGCAGCCGCAGCTTGAGCTGTATCAGATTGCGGTCGGGGGTGAATGCCGACTGTGCGAATAAGATCGCTCCGGCGCTCATGTAGCCCAAGCCGACCCGGACATTGGGGGGCAACTCTGAGATGAATTTCCGCAGGTCGCCGAGTTGGACGCCGATGTTTTCCGTATCCTCATCGATGATAATGGCCAAGTCGACGACGGTATGTTCGTTGACCGGCTGCCA
This sequence comes from Terriglobales bacterium, assembly GCA_025450725.1. GTDB lineage: Bacteria > Acidobacteriota > Terriglobia > Terriglobales > SCQP01 > SCQP01. The sequence goes on along the minus strand of JANWLQ010000007.1, from coordinate 12,008 downwards.
GTCGCGGACGGTATCATTTTTGCCGCTCTGCTGAACCAGCACGGAACCCTTTTCAATGGGTTCGAGGTCGCCGCCATGGCGGGGCACGGCGGTGACCACGACCTGGTGGAGATTGCGATCCGGAGCGGTGGCGTTGCCGTCGCCCGGCTGCTGCGCGCCCGCGGTCATCATCAGGCCGAGCGCAAGGAGGCAGGAGTAAGTCAGCTTCATGGCACCAGCATACGCCTGTACCAGCAGCCGTGGGCGGGAGCTTATGATAGATTCGCACTATGTGGAGCAACTTACGGTATGCGGGGCGGCAGTTACGACGGCATATGGCGTGGACGCTAACGGCGGTATTGGTGTTGGGGATGGGGATTGGGGTGGCCACGGCGATGGTGGGGGTGCTGTATCCGGTGTTGCTGCCGCCGCTTCCCTACCCGCATGCGTCGCAGTTGGTAACGATCGCCGAGCCGCGGGGGGCGGTGGAGAGTTTTTGGGGCGTGGCGCCGCCCGATTTGCGCGACTGGCGGGAGCAGAGCCACAGCTTTCAGCAAATCGCTTTTTGGGCGTTCGACCGGGTCGAAAACCTGGAGCGTCCGGGGTTGACCGAGATCGAGGACGTGGGCGAGGCGAGCGACAATCTCTTTACGACGCTGGGCCGTAAGCCGGCGCTGGGACGCGGGTTCGTGGCGGGCGATTCGGCACAGCATGCGCAGGTGGCGGTGCTGAGCGACCGGGTATGGCGGCGGGCTTTTGGGTCGTCGCCCAACGCCGTGGGCCAGGTGGCCAAGATCGGCGGGCAGAACTTTACCATTGTCGGTGTGCTGCCGGAGGGGTTTGACTTTCCTTTTGACGAGCCAGTGGACATTTGGACTCCGTATGTGGAGACGGCGGACAACGCAGGGCGGGACTCGTCGTCGCTGAGTGTGATTGCGCGGCTGCGCGGCGGGGTAAGCGTGCGGAGCGCGAAGACGGAAATGAACGGCATTCAGGGGCGGCTGGGGCGTCAGTTCGCCAGCTTGCGCGTTCCCGATCATGTGGTGGTGCGCGGGTATGGGGAGAAGCTGACGGCCCACGTGCGTGCGTCGGTCGAGGCGCTGGCGGCGGGGGTGGCGCTGGTGTGGCTGATCGCTTGCGCCAGCGTGGCGGGGCTGCTGTTGACCCGGTTCACGCAGCGGCGGCGGGAACTGGCGGTACGCGTATCACTGGGCGCGACGCGGCGGCAGTTGCTGGGACAGATGCTGAGCGAGAGCCTGCTTCTGGGCTTGCTGGCGGGCGGAGTGGGACTGGCGTTGGCGACGGTGGGGCTATCGACACTGGCGCGGTATGTGGCGGCGCGGCTGCCGGTGCCGTTGGCGCCGCACCTGAGTGCGGCGGTGCTCTGGGCGCTGGTGGGGACGACGATGCTTTCGGTGGCGTTGATCGGCACGGTGCCGGCGCTGTTGGCGGCGGGAGGCGCGGGTCTGGCGGGGCTGCGGGGGAGCGCCGATGTGGCCGGCGGGCGCGGTCAGCGCCGCCTGCATGACGCGCTGGTTGTGGCGGAGATTGCGCTGGCTCTTGCGCTGCTGGTCGGGGCCGGGCTGATGCTGCGCACATTGCAGGCGCTGGGGCGGGTTCCGCTGGGGTTCACCACCGAAAATGTGGTGTCGAGCTCGTTTCTAATTCCGGCTGGCAAGTTTGTCAAACAAAATATCGAGACCGGATTTTACCAACCGGTGCTGGAGCGAGTGGAGAGGATGCCTGGGGTTGCGGCAGCGGCGTTCACTTCGGTGATTCCACTAAGCACGCATTTTTCAATGACAGGGTCGTTTGGCATAGTGGGACAACCCGATCTGAGCGACGATCAGAAGCCGCAAGGGCAACTCCGCATTTCGAGCCCGGAGTATCCACAAGCGCTGGGTGTCGGCATCGCGCGGGGACGTTTTTTCGATGCGCGGATCGACACGCTGGCCTCACCGCGCGTGGTGGTCATCAATCAGGCGATGGCGCGGCGATACTTTGCCGGGACCGACCCGATCGGGAAGCAGCTTGCAATGGGAAAGAAGGGCCCTTGGGCGGCGACAACGATCATTGGAGTATTGGACGACGTGCATGAAACCGGCATCGCCGCGCCGCCGCCGCCGACGATGCACTTTTCGACGACGCAATTGCAGCCGGGCGATCTTTTGTATGGTGTGGGGTCTATGTTCACGGCGCTCGTGGTGCGTGGGAAGGTCGCGCCGAGCGGATTGGTTCCAGGACTGCGGTCGGTATTGCAGGAAACGGCGCCTGAAATCGGAGTGAAGAACTTTGTATCGATGCGCCAAGTGGTGGCCACCTCAATCAGCGGGCAGACGCTGGCGGCACGGCTGGTGGCGATCTTCGCGGCGGCCGCGCTGGCGATCGCGCTGGCGGGACTGTATGGGCTGTTGAGTTATGCGGTGAGTCAACGCACGCGCGAGATCGGCATTCGGATGGCGCTGGGAGCGGAGCGGCGGGCGATACTGCGACTAGTGCTGGGGCGGGCAGGAGTGCTGCTTACGGTCGGAATTGCCGGAGGCATCGGCCTCGCGCTGGCGGGCGCGGTGCTGCTGCGCGGATTTTTGTACGGTGTGCCGGCGCGGGATCCGGGGACGTTGGCGGCGGTTGCGGTCATGCTGGCCGCGTGCGGGCTGGCGGCGGCTTACTTGCCGGCACGGCGGGCGGCGGATACTTCCCCGCTGACCGCGCTGCGGGCAGAGTGACCGCGCCTGTGTTACAGTTCCGGGATGAAATCCTGGTACTTTGCAGTGGCGGTGGCGGTTCTTCTTCCGGTCGCAATAGTTGGCCAACAGGCGGGTGGGCAGGCGGTGGACCAAGCGTATACCGCCAAGATTCATCAGTACACGACCGAGCCGTATTTCATCTCGCCGCTGGTGTCATACCTGCCGGCCTCGACCACGGTGCCGACGCCGGAGTCGGTGCTGGGGGATATCGCGGGGGCGCCGAATATTCTGCCGCATTCGGACCTGGTCTATAAATACATGCGCATGCTGGCGGCGGCTTCGCCCCGGGTGCGGGTCTACACGATTGGCCACACCGAGGAAGGGCGGGAGATGATCGCGGTGGCGGTGACGTCGGAGGAGAACTTCGGGCGTCTCGACGCCAATGGCAAGCTGCTGGCGCAGCTCGCAGATCCGCGGACGATTCAGCTCGATGACGCGCGGGCGGACGCGATTGCAAACCAGGCTGTGCCGGTGTACTACATTACGGGCACGATTCACTCAACCGAGACGGGCGCGCCGACGGCGCTGATGGAGATGGCGTACCGGCTGGCGGTGGACAACAGCCCGTACATCCAGTACATTCGCGACCACGAAATCACGCTGATTACGCCCATTGTCGAGGTGGACGGGCGGGACCGCATGGCGGACGTATATAAGTGGCACCGGGATCATCCGACGGAGAAGGCGCCGTCGCTGGTGTACTGGGGCCATTACGTGGCGCACGACAACAACCGGGACTCGATGGGCATGACGCTGGCCTTGAGCCGGAATGTGCTCAATACGCTGGTGGATTGGCATGCGCAGGTGCTGCACGACCTGCACGAGTCGGTGCCGTACCTTTATGACAACACGGCTGGCGATGGGCCTTTCAACGCGTGGGTGGATCCTATGTTGGCCAACGAGTGGGAGATACTCGCCTGGCGGAACGTACAGGACATGCAGGAGTACGGCATGCCGGGCGTGTTCACGCATGGCGACTTCGATACCTGGTCGCCCGGGTACCTGATGTTCCTGGCGGCGATGCATAACGGCATCAGCCGGCTTTACGAAACCTTTGGCAACGGCGGAGCGGACACGGAGCAGCGCACGCTGAGCGCGGGGGAGTACTCGAAGACCTGGTTCCGGCAGAATCCGCCGCTTCCCTCGGTGCTGTGGTCGCAGCGGGACAACAACAATTATGAGGAGACCGGGCTGCTGACGTCACTGCACTTTTTCGCCGAGAACCGCGTGCAGTTTCTGCACAACTTTTATCTGAAGTCGAAACGCTCGATCACCAAGCCGGCGAACGAGGGTCCGGCGGCGTATGTGCTGTCGGCGGCGGATCCGCGTCCGCAGATGCAGGCGGAGCTGCTGAGCGTGATGAAGCTGCAGCATGTGGAGATCACGCGGGCGACGGAGGCGTTTTCGGTGGCGGGGGCGAAGCCGGGAGCGAGCCGGCAGAACTTCCCGGCGGGCAGCTACATCTTGCGGATGGACCAGCCGTATTCGCGCATTGCCGACGCGCTACTCGATTACCAGTATTGGGCGCCGAACGATCCGCAACGCACGCCGTACGACGACACAGGCTGGACGTTTGGCGAATTGTTCAACACCAGCGTGGCGCGGGTCACCGATCCGGCGGTGCTGAAAGTGGCGGCGCAGCCGGTCACCGACCTCGATGGCGAGGGCGGGGTGAGCGGGGCGGGGCCGGTGTTCGCCATTGCCGACACCGCCGACACGTCGCTGGCGCGGCTGCGGTACCGGCTGCCCAAGGCCAACTTCGAGATCGCCGAGGCGGCGTTCGACGCCGACGGACATCATTTTGGAGCCGGCAGTTTTGTGGCCCGCGGAGTGTCGGCGGCAGAGTTGACCACCGGAGTCAAGGGACTGCACCTGCAGGCGTATAGCCTGGAGGCGGCGCCGAGCGTGGCCACCCATCCGGCGCGCGCGGCGCGGGTGGCGGTGCTGCATACCTGGACCAATACGCAAACCGAGGGCTGGTGGCGCGAGGCGCTGGACATGATGCAGGTACCGTTCAGCTACATCAGCACGCAGACGGTTTCGAAGGAGGCCGACCTGCGCTCGAAGTACGACGTGATTCTGTTTCCGCCAGTGGGGCGGGGCGCGAGCGTGGATCAAATGGTGAACGGGGTGTCAACGGCATGGGGTAATCCGCTGCCCTGGCAGACAACGGCGGAAACGCCGAATTTGGGCAAGCTGGACTCGACGCCGGATATGCGCCCTGGACTGGGATGGACGGGCGTGGCAAACCTGCAGAACTTCATCAACCAGGGCGGCGTGCTGGTCACCACCATGGACACGGCGGGGTTGGCCACGGCGCTCGGATTTACCCGTGGCGTGACGGTAAGCGAGCCGGCCAATGAACGCATTATCGGCACGGTGGTGCGAAGCGAGATCGTGGACACGGCGAGCCCGATTGCGTATGGATATGGTTCGAGCCTCTCGATGTACTGCAACCAGTGCCCGGCATTTGGCGTGAGCAGCATGGTGGGGGGACGCGGCGGGCGGCAGCTGGGACCCAATATCGGCGGGCGCGAGACGGGCCGGGGGACGGCGCAGGATACGGACTCGGTCATCGGCCGGGTGAACCAGGCGCCGCCGGCGCAACCGGTGGTGCAGGCCTGGGAGGCGGCGCCGGTGACGGAGGAACAGGCGCGCGACAGTAATGCGGTGATTCCACCGGCGTTGCGTCCGCGGGTGATCTTCCGGTACGCCAACGCGCGCAACCTGCTGGTGTCGGGACTGGTGCAGGGCGGGGACGCGATCGCCGACCATGCGGCGGTCATTGATGTGCCGATGGGCGAGGGCCACGTGGTGATGTTCTCGAACAACCCGGTGTACCGGGGCGAGACGCGCGGGGATTACTCGCTGGTGTTGAACACGATACTCAACTTCGACCACCTCAACGCGGGGCGGAAACTGGACGCTCGCTAGGCGCGGGTTAGGAACGCTGAATTTGGCCTAGATGGTTGAGATCGTGGCCGGCCATGGTCTCGACCAGCACACGGTAAGGCATGTCGCCACGCTCGGGATGGACGACGGTCTTTTGCATGGTCTCGGCGGAGACGCCGCGCAGGAGGGCGATGTTCCAGGCGCGCAAACCTTTGAAGGCGGCAAGGGCGGCAGCGGCGGTCAATCCCGCCGAAGCGGCATACGGTTTGGCCCATAGATCCTGATCGAAGGGCTGGATGACGTGGCGCTCTTCGGCGAGCGCCTGGCGGAAGCGGAAGCCGAACGCGATTTCGCAATCGGCGAGATGGCAGGCGATTTGGCGCGGACTCCATTTGCCGGGGGCGATCGGCTGGTCGGCGCGGGTGCCGAGCGCGGCGAGGCGCGTGGCGAGCACGTCGGGCGTGGCGGCGATGACCTGCATGGGATCGCGGTCGCCTAATTGTGCGGCATACGGATTACCTGCGGAATTCATATTGCTGCTATAATAAGTCTTTCCACCGTTCCGGTGGCGAGGTTCTTCTTTTCCCTTATGAATTCTTTTTCTGAAATGGCGCTTGCGCCAGCCCTGCTCGATCGCCTTGCCGCATCGCGCTTTACGACACCCACGCCGATTCAAGTGGCGTCCATTCCGCCGGCGATGGCCGGCAGCGATGTTTTGGCCACGGCGCAAACCGGCACGGGTAAGACGTTGGCTTTCTTGATTCCCGCGATCGAACAACTCATGAAGCAGCAGGCGCGGCAGGTGACGGTGCTGGTGCTGACGCCGACGCGCGAGTTGGCGATGCAGATTGCCGCGCAATATGCGCAGATTCGCACACCCAAGCTGCCGGATGCGGCGCTTCTGGTGGGCGGCGTTTCGGAGCGTCCGCAGATTGAAGCGCTGCGGCGGGGCGCGATGCTGGTGGTCGCGACGCCGGGGCGGCTCGAGGATCTGGTGCAACGGCGGCTGCTGCGGCTGGAGGCGGTGAAGCTGCTTGTGCTGGACGAGGCCGACCGCATGCTGGACATCGGATTTTTCCCGGCGATTCGGCGCGTGATCGCGGTGCTGCCCAAAGCCGGCGCGGGGCGGCAGACGCTTTGCTTCTCGGCGACGATGGCCCCCGAGGTCGCCAAGCTGGCGAGCGATTGCATGGCGAAGCCGGTAAGAGTGGCGCTGGGTTCGACCACCAAGCCGGTGGCCTCGGTGAAACTGCAAGCCTATGAAGTGGCCGATGGCGGGAAGCTCGACCTGCTGCAGTCGCTGCTCGGCAGCGAGAGCGGACGCTGCCTGGTGTTTGCGCGGACCAAGCGCGGCACCGAGCGGCTGGCGAAATCGCTGCAGGGCCACGGGTTTGCCACGGCCATGATTCACGGCAACCGTTCGCAAGCGCAGCGCACGGCGGCGCTGCACGGCTTCCAGCGAGGGACGTTTCAGGTGCTGGTGGCGACCGATGTGGCGGCGCGCGGGATTCACGTTCACGACGTGGCGCACGTGATCAACTACGATTTTCCGGAGGCTCCGGACGATTTCGTGCACCGGGTGGGACGCACCGGGCGCGCGGGGGTGGCGGGGCTGGCCTCCACCTTCGTCAGCCGCAGTGAGATTGGCGATTTGCACCGGATGGAGAAGCAGTTGGGAATCCGGCTGGACCGGCAGCCGCTGCCGGCGGGGTTGCCGGCGCGTCCGGCGGGTGCGATGGCGCCGCCGCCCAGGCCGCGCTATGTGCCGCGTTCGCGGCGCCGGCCGCAATAGCGCACGCTGTATCGCCGCTCCCGCCGCTCATTTGTAAAAATGACCCGAAGAACGGAACGCTCCCAGTTGGCAAACTAGATTCGTTGCACTACGCGTGTGCCTGCGGGACCAGCAACTGCAGCGATTTGGTCTTGCGCAGGAGGAGGCGGCGTTCGGCGTCGTTGACGACGAGGGCGAGGGCGCGTTCGTAGCTGGCGCGGGCGCCCGCGGTGTCGCCGGTTTGGCGCAGGAGGTCGGCGCGGATGGCGTGCAATAGGTGATTGCCATCGAGCGGGGCACGCAGAGGTTCGAGTTCGCGCAATCCGGCGGCGGGGCCGTCGGCCATGGCGACTGCGGCGGCGCGGTTCAGTCGGACGACCGGCGAAGGTTGAAGCTGCAGCAAGCGTTCGTAGAGAGTGACGATTTGCGGCCAGTTTGTCTCGGCGGGGCGCGGGGCGCGGGCGTGGACGTGGGCGATTTCGGCCTGCAGGGTGAAGGGGCCGGCTGCCGCCGCTGGAACTGTCGCGAGAATGGCGGCGGCTTCGGCGATTTCGGCTTGATCCCAGAGGGCGCGGTCTTGCTGATCCAACAGGACCAGGTCGCCTTTGTCGTCGAGGCGGGCTTCGCGGCGGGAGTCGTGCAGGAGCATGAGCGCCAGCAGGCCGGCCGATTCGGCGTGGGCCGAAGGGCCGAGGAGCAGGCGGACCATACGGCCAAGTCGGATGGCCTCGGCGCAGAGTTCGGCGCGGACGAGCGGCTCGCGGCGGGTGGCGGCGTAGCCTTCGGTGAACAGTAGATAGATCACGTTGAGCACGGCCGCCAGGCGCTCGGGCAGTTCGGCCGGCTCGGGCACGCGATAGGGGATGCGGGCATCGCGGATCTTGCGCTGGGCACGGACCAGGCGCTGCGCCAGGGTGGCCACCGGCAGCAGAAAGGCGCGGGCGATCTCCTCAGTTTCGAGGCCGCAAATGGTGCGCAGGGCGAGCGCTATCTGGGCCTCGGGCGCGAGCGCGGGGTGGCAGCAGGTGAACAGCAGTTTCAGGCGGTCGTCGGGAAAATCATCAGCCTCGTAGTCGGGCGTGGCGGCTTCAACGAGAGAGGGCGCGACCTCATGGTCGAGCTTTTGCTGAAGGTTCTTGCGGCGGCGGAGGCGGTCAATGGCCTTGTGGCGTGCGGTTTGGATGATCCAGGCGCGGGCGTTTTCGGGGACGCCGTCGCGCTGCCATTGCTCAGAGGCAAGGGCGAACGCCTCTTGCGCGGCATCCTCAGCGAGTTCGAAGTCGCCCAGCAGGCGGATTAGGGTGGCGACGATGCGCGCCCAATCGGCGCGGTAGACAGTGTCAATCGCTGTTGCCGCTTCCACTGGTCAATTGTGACAAGATTTTGGGTATGAGATATCTACTATCCATTTATTCGCAGGAGTCGGACTGGACCGAGGCTGAGCGCACCGCCTGCTACAGCGAGAGCGGCCGGCTAGCCAAGGAGCTCGAGCGCGAGGGGCGGTGTTCGCTGGCCCACCCGCTCCAGCCGATCTCGACCGCCACTTCGGTTCGGGTCAGGGAGGGTAAGACAATCATCACCGACGGGCCGTTTGCCGAAACACGGGAGCAGTTCGGCGGCATATACCTCATTACGGCCGAGGACCTCGATGGCGCCATTGCCATTGCGGCGCGGGTTCCGGGGGCAAGAAAGGGCACCGTCGAAATTCGACCGCTACTGGAATTGTAGTTGTCGAATTCGGAGGGCGCCGTTCGATACACCAGTGAAGGGAGATTTTTTATGTTTCTGGTCAATCATTTACACTTCACTGGCAATTGCGAAACCGCATTCCGCTTCTACGCCGACGCCCTCGACGGCAAACTCGAAATGCTGACGCGCTATAAGGATGCGCCCCCAGGCTGTCCGGTGCCGGACGACTTCCGGGAGAAGGTCATGCACGCGCGGCTGGTCGTCAATCCCAAGTTCAATGCGATGTTGTTTGGGTGCGATGCGCCGCCGGACCGCCGGCAGCCGTTGGGCGGGTTTTCCGTCTCGGTGCAAGTGGATAGCGCGGCCGAAGCGGAGCGCGTATTCAGTGCCCTGGCCGAGGGCGGACAGGTGCACATGCCGCTGCAGGAGACCTTTTTTGCGGAGCGGTTTGGGATGCTGGCCGATCAATTCGGCGTGGCCTGGATGGTGAACTGCGCGCTTACGCCGAACCGCAAGACGGAGGTGACACAGTGAAATTCGTCATGCTGATGATTTCAGGCGGATATAAGGACGCCAAACCCGGGATTCGTCCAGATCCCAAGATGGTCGAAAAGATGGGGGCATTCAACAAGGAGCTGGACAAAGCGGGAGTCCTTTTGGGATTGAACGGCTTGCATCCGCCGGCTTCGGGAGCGCGGGTGAAGTTCGCCGAGGACCAGGCAACGCAGCTCGAGCCGGGGCCGTTTCCGGAGACCACGGAAACGGTGGGCGGCTACTGGATCATTCAAGTTGGCTCGCAAAGCGAAGTGATCGAGTGGGCAAAGCGGTGCCCCGCCAATGCCGGGGATGTGATCGAGATCCGGCAAATCTTCGAACCGTAGATCCCGTTTGATTTGGCGTTCGGCCTTGAGGGGGGCGCGGCCTCAAGGCCGGGGCGCTGTCGGCAGAATTGCTCCAAAACGCGAAATATCGTTGCAGGCGACGGCTAGTAGAATACGGGCATGGCTGAACCTGCCCCGAGCGCGCCGTCGAATCGCCCGGCCGCCGCGTCGTTGACCGCGACCGGTGCGGCGGTGGGGTTGGGGCTGCTGGTGGCGCTCAATCTGTTCAACTTTATTGATCGATATGTTCTACCAGGGGTACAGCCGCTCGTGCAGCGGGAGTTTGGCGTCAACGACGCGCAGATTGGGCTGCTAACCACCGCTTTCTTCTTCACCTACATGCTGGTGGCGCCGCTCACCGGGTGGATGGGCGACCGCTTCCAGCGCAAGCCGCTGATTGTGGGGGGGGCGCTCATTTGGTCGGTGGCGACGCTCTTCACCGCCTACGTTCACAGCTACCAGACGTTGCTGCTGCGGCACGCGCTGGTGGGGGTGGGCGAGGCGACGTTCAGCGTTTTTGCGCCGGTGGTGCTGGCGGATTTTTATCCCGAGAGCGAGCGAAACCGAATTTTAAGCATTTTCTATCTCACCATCCCGGTGGGCGGGGCGCTAGGGTACATGCTGGGCGGGGTGCTGGGGCAGGCCTACGGGTGGCGGTTTCCGTTTTTTGTGTCGGCGATTCCGGGGCTGGTAATTGCGCTGTTGTTTTGGTGGCGAGTGCCAGAGCCGCGGCGCGGCGCCGCCGACCGGCTGGCGCCGTCGGTGAACCGCACCACGCTCGGCGGGCTGATGCACAACCCGGCGTTCTGGACAGCAACGCTGGGGATGGCGATGTGGACGTTTGCGGTGGGCGGCATTTCGACTTTTTTGCCGACCTTTTTCGTGCGCTTTGGCGGGTATTCGGTGGCGCAGGCAGGACTAATCACCGGCGGGCTAACGGTGGTGGACGGGATTTTAGGCACAGCGGCGGGGGGTTGGTTGGCGCAGCGGTGGTCGCGCACCAACCATCGCGCACTTTATCTGGTCTCGGCCTGGAGTCCGCTGCTGGCGTTACCGGCGGCGGCGCTGGTTTTCTTCGGCCCGAGAGTGGTGTTTCTTCCGGCGGCGGCGGTGGCGGAATTCTTCTTGTTTTTAAGCACCGGCCCGTTGAACGCGGCGATCGTGAACTCGGTCGGAGCGTCGATACGCTCCACGGCAATTGCGATCAACCTGTTTGTCATTCACGCGCTGGGGGATGCGTTCTCGCCGCACCTGATCGGCCGAGTTTCGGATATGGTCAACCTTCGGGCGGGGCTCGGCATAACGCTGATCGCACTGGTTGCGTCGGCGGCGATTCTGTTTGCCGGGGCCAAATACGCGCCGCAGATCAGCGCTCTGGATTCTGGTACTCCTCGGGCACGTCGTCCTGCAGCGACTGGTGGGTCGTGACTTCGGACTTATCGGCGTCGGGGACGTTTTCAACTCCGCTGATGATGCTGGCTTCGTAGGCGTTGCCTTCATCAATCAGCTCGGTGACACTTTCGGAGTCGGCGGCGGGATGAGTGGCCAGGCCCTGGTCCCCCCCGGATTGGCCGGCAGCGTCGGCATTGGGGCGTTTTCTCATAAAAAATAAGATGCTCGCGAGGGCACTTGTGTCCTCTAAGGAGGTATGTGGGGGACTTCCACGCCATCTGAGAGGGCGGCATTGGCGTTTTTGGCGTGGATGGTGGTTTTGTTGCTTCCGTTGGCGTGGCATGACAGGTGGGCGGCGCTGTGGCTGGCAGGGGATGCCGGGCTGATTGGGGTTGTGGCGGCGACAAATCGGCGTGGACAGAGCTGGTTCCGCCCGCTGGTTGGGTTGTGGATTGTTTTGCCACTGGCGTACAACCAAGCGGGCAACTTTGGAACGCGGCTTATTCCGAGCGTGGAACCGGCTCTGATCTGGGTGGACCGGCACTGGTTTGGCGTGAATTGGGTGCTGCGGCACCAAGTGGCGAGCGGCGGTTGGAGCGGCCTGCTGGAGGCGGTCTACCTGGGGAACTATCTTTTCGTCTTTGGCATTGTCACGAT
>JANWLQ010000006.1 GCA_025450725.1 Terriglobales bacterium | reverse complement strand
GCCAGCCGTGGAGCGATCACAAGGTCGGAACGACCGGCTGCTCGTCAACGGCGGAGTGGCAGTTGGCGGTGGTGGCGCAAAACCCGCCGGGGTTTGCGGCGTTCAACGTGCAGTCATTCGGCGCCGGCGTGGGGCGGGTCGGACCCTATTACGAGCAGGGCAACTGGTACCGCGGCGGCGCGGTGCAACTTCTGTTTACCACCTGGATTTACGGCGAGCAAAACCAGGTGCGGCCGATGTTCCCCGCCGGCACAACGCAAGCCGACCGCATTGCGGGCTCGAAGCTGTTCGATCTGGCGCCACAAATGCCGCCGGTGGATTGGTCCAAGGCGCTGTGGCACTTGCCCGAGCAGGACATCCTGAAAGCGGTGGGCGCGCCCCGCGGCATTTTCGCCGACGCCATGCCGGTCGCGACCGGGGGGCGGATGATTGAACGCGCGCCGAACGACCCGGCCTGGTACAGGGGCGGGTTGTGGCACGACAACATGCCGGTGAAGCTGCCTGGTCTTTGGTTCATGACCTGGTATGACGTCTCCATGGGGCCCAATCTTGCCGCTTACAACTACGTGCGCCGCACCGCCCCGGCCGCGATCGGCAACGAACAATACATGGTTATCGCTCCGACACTGCATTGCGGCTATGCCCGCGCCACCGAGAATACGGTGGTTGGCGAGCGCTCGATGGGCGATGCGCGCTTTGACTATGACGCCTTGATGTACGGCTTCTTCGATAAATTTTTGAAGGGCGTGGACAGCCCGCGGCTGGATGCCGAAGCCAAAGTGCATTACTTCAACATGGGCGAGAACAAATGGCACGACTCCGAAACCTGGCCGCCGGCGGGCGCGCATGCGGAGACGCTGTATCTCACAAGCGCGGGGCGCGCCAATACGCTCAACGGTGACGGCGGTTTGGCGGCGGCGGCGGCGGGTGCGGATCATCCCGACAATTTTACTTACGATCCGATGAACCCGGTGCCATCACACGGCGGCAATGTGTGTTGCGAAGGCAATGCGCTGGCCGGCGGCGCGCTTGACCAGCGCGTAGTCGAAGCGCGTCCCGATGTACTCGTTTACACCTCGGCGCCTTTTGCCGAGGGCAAGCAGGTAAGCGGGCCGATTGACGCCATGCTTTACGTCTCGAGCGACGCCAAGGACACAGACTTCACCATCAAGGTCATGGACGTGTACCCCGACGGCACGGCTTATAACCTGGACGAGACCATTCAACGCCTGCGCTACCGCAACGGCTATGACAAGCCGCTGGTGTGGATGGAGCCGGGCAAGGTGGCAAAGTTCAGCTTCCAGCCAATGAATACGAGCAACTACTTTGCGCCGGGGCACCGGCTGCGGATAGAAATCTCGAGTTCAAACTTTCCGCGCTTCGACCGCAACCTGAACACGGGCGGTAACAATTACGACGAAGCGAAAGGGGTGGCAGCCCACAATAGCGTGCACCACTCGAGCGAGTATCCGTCGTCAGTGACGCTGAGCGTGGTGCCAAACCGCTAGATACGGTTGGCGGGCGCGGCTGGATTCGAACCAGCGACCGTCGGCTTAGAAGGCCGATGCTCTGGTCCAACTGAGCTACGCGCCCGAGGCTGACTCTAGGCTACTATACCGGGCATGAGCGTTTGGTTCTCCGACGAGTCTGAACATAGCTTCCGCGGGTTGAGGGCGGGGTGGCGCTTCGCGGTTTTCCTTGCCATTCTACTGTCGCCGATGCTGTTGCTTTTATGGCGGCATTCGGCTTCGCCCACGGCCACGCCGGGAGTTCCCACAGTAATCGCGCCCCTGAGCGCGGCGGCGTCGGAGAGCATCCTTTTTATTTGGGTTTTGATCGTCACCTTCATCATGTCGCGGCTGGAGCGGCGGCGGTTGGGCGAATATGGCCTGCCGATACAGCAGGCGTTCGCGCGTAATTTCTGGAGCGGCATGGTGTGGGGCGTGGTGGCGCTCACAGCGCTGTTGCTGCTGATCGCCGCTTGCGGCAATTTCCATTTTGGCCATTTGGCCCTCAGCGGCGGTGACGTTCTCAAATACGCCGGCGAGTGGGCATTACTGTTTATCGCAGTGGGATTTTTCGAAGAGTATAGCTTTCGCGGCTATGCGTTGACGACGTTGGCGGGCGGCATGCCATTTTGGATTGCGGCGATCGTGCTCTCGGCGCCATTTGGGTTGATACATCTCCAAAACGGCGGCGAGGACATGTTGGGCGGATTATCGGCGGGGCTGATCGCCCTTTTCTTTTGCTTCACCTGGAAGCGCACCGGCTCTTTGTGGTTTGCCGTCGGCATGCACTTCAGCTGGGACTACTGCGAGAGTTTCGTCTACGGCACGCCGGATAGCGGCACGATTTCCCCCCATCATTTGCTCAGCTCCAGCTACGGCGGGGCGAACTGGATCTCGGGCGGAACGGTCGGCCCCGAGGGCAGTCTCTGGGTGCTGGTGATCATCGGACTTCTATTTTTTGCCTTTGACCGTTTCTACGCGCCCGCCGCGGCGAAGGGCTGACCGGTCGCGAGCAGGAGACGGACCGCGTCGCGTGCGGCAACGCATTCGCGATACCCGAGTTCGCGGTGCAAGCGTTGGTTGGAGGGAATCGCGGGCCGGACAGGAGCGTGGCCTGAGGCGATGACGATGCGGCCCGGCCACTCAATCGCGCGAGCGACCATTTGCGCCCACTGCCAGTCCGGCCCTTGCCAGGTGTCGACCAGGTTGTAAATGCGCCCGGCGGCAGGGCGCGCCGTGGCGGCGATCGCCAAACCGGCGGCAGCATTTTCGAAATACAACCTAGGTGTGTAACGCCAGGCTTCCGCGGGGGAAAGCCGCAGTTCACTACCCGACTGGCGCAAGCGCTGGGCGAGGGAGGCGACGGACTGGTCCGGATCGCCGGCACCGTACACGACGCCCAACCGGACAATGGTGACTTCCGAGCGCCCGAGCCAGAAGCCGCATTCCGAGGTGCGCGCATATTCGTCGCCCGGAAAAAGGGTCAGGCTGCTGCCAAGCACGATGCGCCGAGCGCGACCGTCCCAGGCGCGCAGCGATTCCCGGGCACGGCCGGGGAGAGCGGCATCGAGATCAATCACGATATCGGGGACATCGGCTAGGTCGCCTTTAAAGACGGCGTGACCGGAGTCCGTTAATCGTTCCGCCACTGCGGAGGAAATAAAACCAGCCCCGCCCACGATCAGCACCCGCATACCCTTCTCCGATGCGGTACTTGGTAACTACGCCAATCCGACTTTCGGGCAGGTTTGTACTTTCGCTTTTTGTTCGAGTTACTCGGGTGATACCGGAATATTTTCTTAAAAAAGTGGGCGCAAGTGGTTAAAAGTGGTACATTGTGGGTGGCGAAACATGCTGCGCGGTAACTTTCCAGCTCGGGTGGACGACAAGGGGCGACTGAAGCTCCCGACCGAATTTCGCACCCACTTGGATCAGTCGAACCCCGCCCATCAGTTCTACATCACCAGTTTTGACGGCGTGAATGCGCGCGTTTATCCGCTGCGCGAATGGGAACGCATTGAGGAAAAGTTGGCGGCGCTGCCGTCCATGAACCCGATCAAGCAGAAGCTGCTCAGCCGCACCAACTACTTCGGCCAGGTGGTCGAGATGGATGCGCAAGGCCGGCTGCTCATCCCCGCTGTGCTGCGCTCGGCCGCGCAGATGAAGGGCGATGTGGCGGTGCTCGGCTACCTGCAATATCTCGAAGTCTGGAACGAGGAACGGCTTACGTCGGAAATGAAGGCGAACCCCTTCACCGACGAAGACAAGCAAACGCTTTCGGACCTGGGGATCTAAGTGGATGAGCAACGCACACCACAACACCTGCCGGTCATGCCGCGAGAAGTGCTCGAATACCTTGACCCGCAGCCAGGCGCGACCATTGTGGACTGCACGGTGGGCGCGGGCGGCCACCTGCGACTCATTGCCGAAGCCATGGGGCACGGCCGCATCATCGGCCTCGACCGCGACCCGGTCGCGCTCGCACTGGCCGGGGCGCAACCGCTGCCACCGGGCGTGCGGCTCGACCTGCTGCATTCCGATTTCAGGCACACCGGCGAGCGGTTGCACGAGCTCGGGGTGGAACAGGTGGACGGCGTGATGGCCGACCTGGGGGTCAGCTCGATGCAGCTTGCCACCGCCGAGCGCGGTTTCAGTTTCGCCGCCGAAGGGCCGCTGGACATGAGGATGGATCCTCGCCAGCCGCTCACGGCGCATGAGGTGGTGAACCAGTTCGACGAGCGCACGCTCGCCGATCTGATTTTCCAATTCGGTGAAGAGAGGAGGTCTAGGAGAATAGCCAGAGCCATTGTCCGGTCACGGCCCTTGCATACCACCGCGCAGCTTGCGGGGGTGGTGGGGGCCGTGAGCCGGTCAGTGAATCCCAAAGGGCGCCGCGGCTTGCATCCGGCGACCCGAACGTTTCAGGCGCTGCGCATTGTGGTCAATGCGGAGATCGAGGCGCTCACCGACTGGTTGACATCGCTGCCCACCTGGCTGCGCCCCGGCGGGCGCGCGGTGGTGATCAGTTTTCATTCGCTCGAGGACCGGCCGGTGAAGCAGAGCTTCCGGGCGGGCGCGGGCGCGGGAATCTATGAGTTGTTGACGCGGCGCATGGTGCGCCCGAGTGAGGAAGAAATGGGGCGGAATCCGCGCGCGCGCAGCGCGAAGCTGCGGGCGGTGGGGCGGTTGGCGGTTTAGGAGCATCACTATGGACGTTTATTTCATCCAGCAAATTGACAACTCAAGGGTGATACGCGTGGCGGACCCGCGGCGGCGGCGCGAGCAGCAGGTCTATGTGGGCGCGGTGGTGATGCTGTTCTTGCTGCTCTTCGGCTATGCCTGGCAGCGCTATGCCATGGTCGAGTTGGGCTACAAGATCGAGGCGGCGCGACAGCAACAGGCGCAGCTTGAGCAATGGAACGAGGGCCTCGAATTGCAGCGCGCATCCCTGGGCAGCCCGGAACGCATTTACTCGCTGGCCCAGGCGCGTTTGGGCATGCAGAACGCGCAGCCGGGACAGGTGCTGGCGCTCGATATCGCGCCGCTCGCGGGCGCCTCGGCGACACGTTCGGCGATGCTGACCACCAACCCGTAAACCTTGCAAACACGTGCGCACCACCCGCTCCTCGCCGCTGCGTACCAATAGTCTTCAGGCCGGGCTCGTGGTGTGGGCGTTGGTGGTGATCGTGCGGCTGTTTTGGCTGCAGATGGTGGACCACAGCTGGCTGGAGCAGCGGGCGGAGCACCAGCAGGAGGAGACGGTTACGGTGGCGGCGCAGCGCGGGGTGATTTACGACCGCAACCTGACACCGCTGGCGATGAGCCTGCCGGTCGAATCATTATTCGCGCTGCCGCGGCAGATTGCCGATCCGGACGCGGCGGCAGCGGAGCTGGGAGAGGCGCTGGGCGAGAGCCCGGCGACGATCCGCCCGCTGCTGGAGCGCAAACGATCGTTTGTCTGGGTGGCGCGGCAGGTGCGGGCGGAACCGGCGGCGGCGGTGCGGGCGCTGCACTTGAAGGGGGTCTACTTCCAACCCGACTCGCGGCGGTTCTATCCGAAGGGAGAGTTGGCGGCCAACGTGCTCGGGTACGTGGGCGTGGACGGCACCGGGCTGGGCGGCATTGAACATTCGTTTGACCGCGCGATTCGCGGCAGCGATGGCAAGGCCACGCTTGAAGTGGACGCGCACCGGCAGAGTTATCGTCAGATCGAGCGTCCGGCGGCGCAGGGCGAGAACCTGATTCTGACGATTGACCAGAACATTCAATACATCGCGCAGCAGGCGCTCGACAAGCAAGTGGCGGCGACGCACGCGGCGAGGGGCGTGGCGATCGTGGAGAATCCCCGCACAGGCGAAATACTGGCGCTGGCGAACTCGCCCACCTTTCGTCCCGACGACTACCAGAACACGCCCACAGCGCGGCTGAACGACGCCGCCGTGAGCGACCCCTACGAACCGGGCTCGGTGTTCAAACTGGTGACGCTCTCGGCGGCGCTCGAACAGCACCTGACCACGCCCGACGAAATGATTGATTGTGAGAATGGTGCGATCAAAGTGGGCGGCCGCGTCATCCACGACCATGCTCGGTTTGGAATGTTAAGCGTAACCGACATCCTGCGCCACTCGAGCGATGTGGGAGCGATCAAAATCGGCGAGCGGCTGGGCGACCAGGAGTTTTACCATTACATCGAGGCCTACGGCTTCGGCAAACCCACGGGAATTAAGCTACCGGGCGAGTCGCGCGGCATCGTGCGGCCGCCCTCGCGCTGGACGCCGATGTCCATCGGCGCGGTCAGCATGGGCCAGGAAGTGGCGGTGACGCCGGTTCAGGTGATCGCGATGATCTCGACCCTGGCCAACGGCGGTGTGTACCACGCCCCGCGCATTGTCCTCGATGCCTTTGACGGCAGCGCGCCGGGCGTGCCGCCAGCGTTCGAGCCGGCACCGGGGCGCACTGTGGTGAGCCCGCTGGTGGCTAACGAGATGAAGCAGATGATGGCCCAGGTTGTACTCGCGGGTACAGCGCAACAAGCCCAGCTCAATGGCTATACAGCAGGCGGAAAGACGGGCACGGCCCAGAAGGTGGATCCGGGAACGCACGCGTATTCGGCGCATAACTACGTATCGTCGTTCGGCGGATTCGCGCCGCTGAACGATCCGGCCCTGACAATCTTAGTGGTTATTGATTCGCCGCAAGGCGGCCACGAAGGCGGCCCCACGGCGGGGCCGGTGTTCAAGGCCATCGCCGAGCGGGCGCTTCCGTACCTGGGCGTGGCGCACGATATTCCGAGCAAGGCCATGCCGCCGGCGATTCATGTCGCCGCCGTGGATGCCAGCGAGGACTCGGAGGCGGTGTCCGCGCCGGCGGTGGACGCGGCGCCGGGGGCGGCAAGCGCGGCGCAGGCGGCGGCGCCGGATGGGCCGGCCGCCGCGCAGGTGAAGCTGGTCACTTTCTACACGCATACCGTTCTGGCGCCCGATTTCAAGGGCCAAACCCTGCGCACAGTGGCGGAGACTTGTCAGCGCCTGGGCGTGCGGTTGATACTGGAAGGCACCGGAGTGGCGCGCACGCAGACGCCGCCGGCGGGTACAGAGCTCAGCCCGGGAACCAGGATCACGGTTCATTTCACGCCCTAACCTGCTTTTCCATGCAACTGGTACAGCTTTTCCGCGACCAAACCGTGCTGGCGCGCCGTCCGGCGCTACCGGATGCGGTGGCGGGCTTGCACTACGACTCGCGCCGCGTCCAGACCGGCTGGGCCTTTTTCGCGATTCGCGGCGAGCTGGCGGATGGCAATGACTTCATCGCGCAGGCGCGGGCCAACGGCGCGACGCTCATCGTCAGCGACCAGGCCTCAACCGAGGCTGATATTCGGGTTCCCAACGCGCGGGTGGCGTTGGCGCAGGCGGCGGCCAATTGGTTTCACCGGCCGGCGGAGCGGATGCGGCTGGTGGGCATCACCGGAACCAACGGCAAGACCACGACCGCGTTTCTGGTTGAGTCAATTTTGCGGGCGGCAGGCGTGACGACCGGCCTGCTGGGCACGATCGAGTATCATATCGGCGACCGGGTGCTGCCGTCGCCGCATACCACCCCGGAGAGCTACGATTTACAGGCGCTGCTGGCGGAGATGGTCGAGGCGGGTTGCGGCGCGGCGGTGATGGAGGTTTCCTCGCACGCGCTGGCGATGGAGCGGGTGTGGAGCTGCCCCTTCGAAGTGGGCGTGTTCACGAACTTGACGCAGGATCATCTGGACTTCCACGGCAGCATGGAGAAGTACCTGGCGGCGAAACACCGTCTGTTTACCGGCCTGGGCGCGCCGCCGCCGCCGCAGGCGGTGGTCAACGCCGACGACCCGGCCACGGCGGCGATGCTCGCCGATTATCACGGCGCGGTGCGGCGCTTCGGTTTTTCCCCGGAGGCGGAGCTACGCGCCCGCCAGGCCGAGTACTTGCCGGTGGGATCGCGGTTTCAGTTGAACGGGCAGGAATTCGCCACACCACTGCTGGGCCGGGTCAATGTACTCAATACGCTGGCGGCGCTGGGCGTGGCGCAGGCGCTGGGAGTTGATGCCGGGGCGCAAATGCGGGGCATGGCTTCGCTGACCCGGGTTCCGGGGCGGTTCGAGCGTGTATTCCGCGGCCAGCCCTTTATCGTCGCCGTGGATTACGCCCATACGCCGGACGCACTGGCGCATTTGCTGGCGCTGGCGCGCGAACTCGCGCCCCGCCCCGCCCGGGTGCTGGCGGTTTTCGGATGCGGCGGCGACCGTGACCGGGGGAAGCGACCGCTGATGGGGCGGGCGGCGGCGCAGGCGGCCGATTGGGTGATGGTGACGAGCGATAATCCGCGGTCGGAGAAGCCGGAGGCAATCATCGCCGAGATTCTTGCAGGAGCTCCCAAGGCAATGCATGACGCCGACCGGCGGGCTGCGATCCGGCTGGCTATAGCCGAAGCGCGACCGGGCGACATCGTCATCATTGCGGGCAAAGGCCACGAACATTATCAGATCATTGGCGACCAGCGGCTTGATTTTGACGATGCCGCCGAAGCCGGCGCCGCGCTCGTGGAATTGGGGTGGAAGGGATGAACCCGCCCGCTATCAGTATTGACTCGCGCACCCTGCGCCCCGGCGACCTATACATCGCGCTGCGCGGGGAGACCCACGACGGCCACGATTTCGTGGCCGCGGCCCTCGGGCGGGGCGCCTCGGCGGCCATGGTTGAGCAGGCGTCGCTCGGGCGAATACCCGAGACGCTGCACTCGCGCTTGCAGATAGTTCCCGACACCTTGCGGGCCTTTCAGGACCTGGCGCACGAGGCGCGCATGCAATGGGGCAAGACGGTGATTGCCATCACCGGGTCGGCGGGCAAGACGACAACCAAGGAAATGATCGCCGCGGTGCTCGGGACCCGGATGAACGTGCTCAAGAGCCAGGGCAACTTGAACAATCATTTCGGGGTACCGCTCACATTGTTGCGGCTGCGTCCGGAGCACGACGTCGCAGTGGTCGAGATGGGCATGAACCATGCCGGCGAGATCGCCCGGCTGGCAGAGATCGCCGCGCCCAATATTGGCGTCTTCACCAATGTTGGCACCGCCCACATTGGACACTTTGAGTCTATTGAAGCGGTGGCCGTGGCCAAGCGGGAATTGGCGCTGGCAATTCCCGCCGACGGCACGCTGGTACTCAACGCGCGCGACCCGCGGGTGGCTCGGTTTGGGGAGGGATTGCCGGCCAAGGTAGTGACCTATGCCGCTCCGCGCGCCAGCGCGAATCGAGCCGCGGCGATGGCCACGGGCGGGCTTTTTGGCATTGCGGCGGCGGAGGCCGAGGCCGCGCTGGAGGCGATGCCGGCGCTCGCCGGACGGGGCGAAATATTATCGCGCCGGGGTCTCACCATCATCAATGACTGCTACAATGCCAACCCGGAAGCCATGGAATACATGCTCGAAACGCTGCGCGGGATGCCGGGGAAACGCCATGTCGCCGTGCTGGGCGAGATGCGCGAACTGGGCCGGCAGTCGGAAGCGCTGCACCGCCAGGTGGGCGCGGCGGCGGCGGGAGCGCCGCAGTTGGATGCGTTATTCGCGGTCGGAGGCGATGCCCGGTTCGTCCTCGACGAGGCGCTGCGGCGCGGGTTTGCGGGCGTGACGCGATTCTTCGCCACCGCGCTCGAGGCGCGCGAGGGGCTGTTGCCGCTACTCGAACCGGGCGATGTGGTGTTGTTCAAAGCCAGCCACTCGATTCATCTCGAGGAGGCACTCCCGCAACCCTAACCGCCACCAACCCACCGCATGCTCTATTGGCTCCTATATCAAAAGCTGTTCCGCTTCTATACCCCGCTGCGGGTGTTCCGTTTTCTGACGTTTCGCACCGCCTTTGCCGGCGTGACGGCGCTGTGCATCGCGCTGGCGCTGGGGCCGTGGCTGATCAACCGGCTAAAACAGTTTCAAATCGGACAGTTCATCCGCGAGGATGGACCGCAATCGCACCACCGCAAAGCCGGCACCCCAACCATGGGCGGCGTGCTGATCAATATCGCGATTCTGATACCGACGCTGCTCTGGGCCGACTTGACCAACCCATTCATCTGGATCGCGATTTTTGCGGTGGTCGCCTTCGGCGCCATCGGCTTTGTGGACGACTTCGCCAAGCTGCGGCGCAAGCGCAATTTGGGCCTGACCTCGCGGCAAAAGATTTTGGCGCAGGCGCTGGTCGGAGTGATCATCGCGCTCATTCTGGTTTGGCTCAACCACCAAGGGCGGTACTCAACCCGGCTGGTGGTTCCCTTCTTCAAGCATTACCGGCCCAACCTGGCCATCAACGCGCTGGCAAGCCACCCCAGCCTGTACCTGGTCGCTTTCCTGCCCTTCATCGCCTTTGTGGTGCTGGTGGTGGTCGGATCGTCCAATGCGGTGAACCTGACCGACGGCCTCGACGGACTGGCGATTGGCTGCACCATCATCGCCGCCGGCGCACTCACGGTTCTGACCTATATCAGCGGGCATGCGGTGTTTGCCACCTACCTGGAGATGGAGAAGATGCCGCAGGTGGGGGAGCTGACAATATTCGGCGGAGCGATGGTCGGGGCCTCGATCGGGTTTCTCTGGTACAACGCCCATCCGGCGGAAATTTTCATGGGCGACGTGGGCTCGCTCGCCCTTGGGGGCGCGATCGGCACGGTCGCGATTTTGATCAAGCAGGAGTTGCTGCTGCCCTTCATCGGCGGCATTTTCGTGCTCGAGGCGGTCTCGGTGATCCTGCAGGTGGGCAGCTACAAGCTGCGGCGCAAGCGGATATTCAAAATGGCGCCGATCCACCACCACTTCGAACAACTCGGCTGGAGCGAATCGAAGATCATTACCCGCTTCTGGATTCTGGCCGGCGTATTCGCGCTGTTCGCGCTGACCACGCTAAAATTGCGCTAGCTTTATGGAACTTAACGGCAAACGGATTCTGGTCGCCGGCATGGCGGCGAGCGGCATGGCGGCGGCTTTGTTCCTGCGCCGCCGCGGGGCGCGGGTGGTGGTTTCGGAAATGCGGGCGGCGAGCGAGCTGCGGGAGGAGATTCCGCGTCTACTGGCCGCGGGCGTGGCGCTTGAGACGGGCGGGCATCGCGAGCATTCGTTTTTAGACGCGGAGCTCATCGTTGTCTCGCCGGGCGTGCCGGCCGACCTGCCGCAGTTGCAGCGCGCCCGCGCGCTGGGCATTCCGGTGTGGGGCGAGATCGAGCTGGCGGCGCGCTTTTTGCAAGGCACGATCGTCGCCATCACCGGAGCCAACGGCAAAACCACCACGACCACGCTGACCGGCGCGCTGCTCGCCGCCTGCGGGCGGCACGTACAGTTGGGCGGCAACATCGGCACGCCGCTGGTGGACCTGGTCGAGAGCTCGACGCCGGAAACGATCAACGTGATTGAAGTTTCGAGTTTTCAGTTGGAGACGGTGGCGACGTTTCATCCCCACATCGCCTGCGTGCTCAATCTCTCGCCCGACCACCTCGACCGCCACGGCACGATGGAAGCCTACGCCGCCGCGAAGCAGCGCATTTTCATGAACCAGACGGCGGGCGATTTTGCCGTGCTCAACCCCAACGACCTCTGGTGCCGGCAGTTTGCCGCGAGTGTCGCCAGCCAGGTGGTTTGGTTCGCGCCCTACGCATTGGACAAGCAGACCGGCACCGCGGTCGAGGGCGGGCAGATCCTCTGGGTCGCCGAGGGCCGGCGGCACCCAATTTTGCCGGTCGAGGAGATTCCCCTACGCGGCGCCCACAACCTGGAGAACGTACTGGCGGCGGTGGCTATGGCCTTGCTGATCGAAGGACCGGAGGCGGCCGGGGCGATCCGGCAAGCGGTGCGGGAATTCAAGGCGGTCGAGCATCGGCTCGAGTTCGTCGTGAACCGCAGCGGCGTGAACTATTACAACGACTCGAAAGCCACGAACGTGGACGCGACCATTAAGGCGCTCGAAGCCTTCCCCGAGCGGGTCTGGTTGATCCTGGGCGGCAAGGACAAGGGCAGCGATTACACTCCGCTCGCTCCGCTGTTGAGCGGACGCGCGCGCGGCGTGTTGCTGATCGGCGCGGCGACGGAAAAAATCGCCGCGCAATTGAATGGAGCCGGCATCACGGTGACGCGCTGCGGCACGCTGGATCAGGCGGTCAGCACGGCGGCGAGCGAAGCCACGCCGGGCGACACGGTGCTGCTGGCCCCGGCGTGCGCCAGTTTCGACCAATTCCACAACTACGCGCACCGCGGCCAGGTGTTTAAGGCGCTGGTCCAGGCGCTTCCCTAGCCGATGCCCAAGCGCCTCGCCTATGACCGCCTGCTGTTCGCGATCACACTGATTCTGGTGACGTTTGGGCTGGTAATGGTGTTTTCCGCCTCGGCGTTGATGGCGGCGGCGCGCGACCAATCGCCCTACGGATTTGTCGCAAGGCAGGCGGTGGGCGCGGTGATCGGCATTATCACGATGCTGCTGATCATGCGCATTGATTACCGCAAGTTCAAAGACCCGGGCGTGGTGTATTTTCTTTTATGCGTGACGTTGTTCCTCCTGGCGGCGGTGTTTTTTCTCGATCGCACCCACAACACGCACCGCTGGATACACCTGGGCCCGCTTTCGCTGCAACCCTCGGAAATGGCAAAACCGACGTTGATTCTGTTTCTCGCTTTTTACCTGGAATCGCGCCTTGCGAAAGTCAACGATTGGCCGACTCTGGCCCCCGTTGTGGCGTATCTTGCGATGCTGTGCGGCCTGGTGGTGGCGGCCAAGGACCTGGGAACAACAGTGGCGCTGGCGCTGATTGCGGGCGCGATGCTCTATGTCGCCGGTTTGCGCTGGCGCTGGTTCGGGTACGGCATACTGGCAACGCTGCCGGCGTTGTATGTTTTGGTGTTCCATGTGGCTTACCGGCGGGAGAGGGTGCTGGCCTTTTTGCACCCGTGGAAGGAAGCGCAAGGGGCGGCGTTCCAGGTGGTGCAATCGCTCATCGCGGTGGGCAGTGGAGGCCTGACTGGGCTGGGACTGATGAATGGGCGGCAAAAGCTGTTTTTTCTGCCGGCGCCGCACACCGATTTTATTTTCGCCGTGGTGTCGGAGGAGTTTGGTTTCATCGGCGCCAGCACCTTGGTGCTGCTGTTTCTGGCGTTTTTGTGGCGCGGCCTGCGCGTATCACGGCGCGCGCCCGACGATTTTGGCCGGCTGTTGGCGGTGGGCGTGACGGCGATGGTGGTGGTGCAGGCGCTGATCAACTTCAGTGTGGTGGTGAGCCTGGTGCCCAACAAGGGGATTCCTTTGCCGTTCATTAGCTACGGCGGCTCTTCGTTGATTTTCACCCTGGCGGCGGTCGGGGTTCTGCTCAATGTCAGCCAACATACATAAGTGGCGCGGGACCCAGCGCGGCTCCGCCGCGCGTCCCGCTTATGCGCAGCGCCAGCCTGGGGGCCCCGAGCCCCAAGCCGGCGCTGCGCAGGTGCGTGTTGTTATCGCCGGCGGGGGCACCGGCGGGCACCTCATTCCCGGCCTGGCGGTGGCGCGCGCGCTGGTCGCACGCGGCGTGGACGCGGCGGATATCACATTCATCGGCACCGCGCGCGGGATCGAGGCGCGTATGGTTCCGGAATCAGGGTTCGCGCTGCGGCTGATCTCGATCGCGGGGTGGAAAGGGAGAGGTCCATGGCGAGCGCTGCGGGCGGCGGCGCGATTGCCAGTGGCAATTGCCGAGTGCGTGCGCATTCTGCGCCAGACGCGAGCGCAGGTGGTGTTTGGCATTGGCGGATATGCCTCGGGCCCGGCGCTGGCGGCGGCGCTACTGCTGCGGGTTCCGGTGGTGTTACTCGAGGTGAACGCCAAAGCCGGGCTGGCCAACCGGCTGGCGGCGCGGTGGGCGCGCGCGGCGGCGGTGAATTTTCCTGAAACCGCACGACAGTTCCGGCGCGCCGTGGTCACCGGCGTTCCGGTGCGCGCTGAGTTTTTTGCCGAGCATGGCGAACCGGCAGCGGCCTCCGTGCTGGTATTCGGCGGCAGCCAAGGGGCACGCGCCATTAACGCGGCCGCCGGCGATCTAGCTGGCCGGTTGCCAGCAGGGACGGTGCTGCGCCGCCAGACCGGCGCCGACGACTTTATCACCGACATGGCAACAGCCATGCAGGCGACGCAAGTGGTTGTCGCTCGGTCCGGCGCCAGTACGTTGGGCGAGTTGGCGGCGGCCGGCAAGCCCTCTATTTTGATCCCGCTGCCGACAGCGGCCGACCAGCACCAACTCCGCAACGCGGAGGCGTATGCGCGGGCCGGAGCGGCGGTGCTGCTGCCCCAGGCGGAGCTCACCTCCGAGCGCCTGGCGTCGGAAGTGAACGCGTTGTTCGCCGACCCGGCGCGGCGCGGGCGCATGGCGGCAGCGGCGAAGAGCTTCGCCCACCGCGATGCCGCGGCGGCAATTGCGGAGTTGATTCTAGACAATAAAAAGGGGACAGACTGACCGACCCTTGCGGGAAGTCAGGCTGTCCCTAATTCGTCTTACGACTGCGACGCCAGTTACTTGCTGACGGCGGCCTTCTTCTTGCGCGCCGGCAGCACCTTGGCGGTGTCAACCGTGATGGAACCATCGGCGACTTCGCCGGTCAGCGAAACGCGTTCGCCGGCGACGTCGGAAACCTTGTCCTGGTTGGCGATCGCCAGAACGGTGCCATTGTCCTCAACCAGAACAGCCGGGGATCCACCGCTGATGCACTTCTTGGCGCAAGCAACGTTGCCCTTCATGGCGGCCTTGGTCGAGCAGTTCTTGTCCATAATGTAGCCCCGCACCGTGGTGGGAGCCGCGAACGCGAAGCTCATGAGGCCAAAGGTGGCCACCATGGTCGCGAGGCTGAGGGTCTTCTTCATGTATTGAGTCTCCTTAAGTCGGGTCTAAGTCCTTGAAACAGAAGCAGAGAACCTGCCTGCAAAGATACACGATTTGAAGCGTGAAATCAAGGCGGGACGGTCCGCAGCTACGTACCTTGTACGATTCACGCCGGGGTCAGGGGCTACAAATCTTTCAGTCCGCCGTGGCGGTCACGGGCGCAGTGGCGGGTTCAGGCTCGGCCGGGCGTTCGTAGCCGCAGCCCTCGTTGGGGCAGGCGATGGTCGGACCCGCCTTGAGGAACTTCTTGACCAGGTAGGGGAAGCGGCAGTTGGGGCATGCCTCAGGCAGGGGGCGCTGCCAGAGGCTGAAGTCGCACTCGGGATAGCGGGTGCAGCTAAAGAATGTCTTGCCACGCTTGCTGCGTTTTTCAGCCACATCGCCGATCTTGCATTTCGGGCATTTAAAGCCTTCGACCAGGTTCTGCTTGATGTACTTGCATTCCGGGTAGCCCGAACAGGCGGTAAATTCGCCGAATCGTCCGTGCTTGACCACCAGGTTCTTGCCGCATTGCGGGCAGGGCTCGTCGAGCTTGCGGTCCTGCTGCTTCTGGCCGGCGTCGAGGCGGCGGGTGGTTTTGCAATCGGGGTAGCCGGTGCAGGCGTAAAACTGGCCGAAGCGCCCGCGCTTCAAGACCATGGGGCGGCCGCAGTTATCGCAGAAGTCCTCTTTTTCGTGCTGGCCGCTGTCCGCGGAGTCGAGGTCGGCGGCGGAATCAAGCGAAACCTCGCGCGTGTTGGTGCACTCCGGATAACCGCTGCAGGCGAGGAAGGAACCATGCTTGCCCCAGCGGATGACCATCGGCTTGCCGCATTTTTCGCACACCTGCTCGGTGGGCGTTTCCATGCGCTTGTAATCCTGCATGTTCTTCTCGGCAAATTCGAGATTGGCGGAGAAGCGGCGATAGAAGTCGGCCAGCGTGTCGGTCCACTTTTCCCGGCCCTCTTCGATCTCGTCCAGCTTCTCTTCCATCTGGGCGGTGTATTGGAGCTCGAAGATGTCCTTGAAGTTGGTCGTCAGCAGTTCGGTTACGACGGTTCCCAGTTCGGTGGGGTGGAACTTGCCGCCGACTTTGGTGACATAGCCGCGGTCCTGAATCGTGGTCAAAATGGCCGCATAGGTGGAAGGGCGGCCAATTCCCTTCTCTTCCAAATCCTTAACAAGCGAGGCTTCGGTATAGCGCGGCGGGGGTTCGGTGAAGTGCTGTTCGCTTTTGACCGAGAGAAGCTTGAGCTCCTGGCCGGCGGTGAACGCGGGCAGCTTGTGTTTGAGCGCCTCGTCGTCATCGTCGGACTGGTCCTTGCTCTCTTCGTAAATTTTGAGGAAGCCGTCGAACTTGAGCACGGAGCCGGTGGTCCGGAGCTGAAATTTATCGCCGTCCTTGGCCGCGGCCTGGATATCAATCGCGGTCTGGTCGAAAATCGCGGGTGGCATTTGCGAGGCGACAAAGCGCTGCCAGATCAACTTGTAGACCTTGTACTCGTCCTCGCCGAGATACTTCCTCACCGTCTCCGGATCGCGCAGCGCCGAAGTCGGTCGAATGGCTTCGTGCGCGTCCTGCGCACCCTTCTTACTGGCAAAGCGATTGGGCTGCTCGGGAAGATAGGCGGCGCCGAACTGCTGGCCGATGAATTGGCGGGCCTCGGTGAGCGCATCCTCGGAGACGCGGGTCGAGTCAGTACGCATGTAGGTGATCAGACCCTGCAACCCCTCTTTGCCCAGCTCGACGCCTTCATAGAGGCGTTGAGCGATCATCATGGTGCGCTTGACGCTGAAGCGGAGCTTGCGTCCCGAGTCCTGCTGCAATTTACTGGTAATGAAGGGCGGCAGCGGGTTGCGCTTGCGCTCCTTGGTCTCGACCGTGCGCACGGTGTAGGTCGAGGCCTCGAGCGACTTGCGAAGGGTGTCGGCCTGCTCGCCGTTTTCGATCTTTAACTCTTCCTTGGGCAGCTTACCGTCGGCATCGTAGCGACGGCTGAGGCGGGCGTCAAAATAGGGCGCCTTGCCGGCGGAGAGATGGGCGTCCATCGTCCAGTACTCTTGCTTGACGAAGGCCTTGATGAGCGCCTCGCGGTCCACCACCATGCGGAGCGCGGGGGTCTGGACGCGTCCGGCGGAGATGCCGCGGCGCACGCGATCCCACAGCAGGGGTGAAACCTGGTAGCCGACGATGCGGTCGAGCGCGCGGCGGGCCTGGTAGGCGTCTACCAGATCCTGGTTCACCTCGCCGGGATGGGCAAAGCCCTCCTGCACGCCTTTTTTGGTGATCTCGTTGAAGGCCACGCGCTGCATGGGCTTCTTGGAGGCGCCATCGCCGTTCAGCTCGTGGGCCAAGTGGAAACAGATGGCCTCTCCTTCGCGGTCAGGGTCACCGGCGAGGTAGATGGCTTTGGCCTTCTTGGCTTCCTTCTTAAGCTGGGCCAGCACCTTTTCCTTGCCGGGGATGACGACGTAGGTGGGCTCGAAGTGGTTTTCAATATCAATGCCCAGCACGCGCTTGGGCAGATCCATGACGTGGCCAATGGAGGCGAGGACCTCGTATTCGGGCCCGAGGTACTTGGCAATGGTCTTGGCTTTGCCGGGAGATTCGACGATGACGATGGATTTTGCCATGGCTATGGGAGTGAACTTCCACCCGCTGGCCGCCGCCAGCATCTAGCCAGCAGCACCTTTAGCTTACCCTTAAATATTTTTTTCCTGGAAATTGCCTGACGCGCCCCGCCAATTCGAGGTCAAACAGTACGGTAAGAATCTCGGGGGCGGAAAGCTTATTCTCCAGCCGATTCACGATTTCGTCAACATGGCTGGTTTCGTCGGTGGCCAAAACCTTGAGCACCGCCTGCCACTGCATGGCCTCTCCGGCGGCGGCATCGGGCACGGCCGCCTGGCTCGTTAACGATACCACGGGCGGCGGGGGCGTGAGGCGAACGCGCACCGCGCTGGGCAATTCCTCGATGATGTCGGTTACGTCGGTGATCAGCTTCGCGCCTTGCTTGATCAGCATATTCGGCAAGCAGGCCTGCTTCTGTGTGGCCATGCCGGGTACGGCGTAGACATCGCGGTTTTGCTCGAGCGCCATGCGGGCGGTAATGCGGGAGCCGCTATACTCGCCGCCTTCGATGACCAGGACGGCAAGCGAGAGTCCGCTAATCACGCGGTTGCGCAAGGGGAAGTTCTGCGCGGCAGGGACGGTGGCCAGCGGGAATTCCGATACCAGCGCGCCACTGCCCGCGATGATCGCTTCAGCCAATTTTCGGTTCTCGGAGGGATAGACGGTGTCAACTCCGGTGCCCATTACCGCCACCGTGCAGCCATTAGCCTCGAGGCAGGCACGCTGGCTGATGGCGTCAATGCCGCGGGCCAAGCCGCTAAACACCGTGAGCCCCCACTGACCCAGGTCGCGGCCCAGCTTTTCCGCCATGAGCTTGCCATAGAGAGTGGGATGGCGGGTGCCGACGGAGGCCACGCCAAACGTGTCGAGCGCCTCAATGCGCCCGCGTATATAGAGGACAACTGGCGGATCGTGGATTTCGCGGAGCAATTCCGGGTACTCGCGGTCGCCGAGCGTGACCACACTTATGCCGAGCTGCGCGACGCGCTCGGCCTCTTCGGCGCCGAGAGCGGCGGAACGGCCGCCGTGCAGGCTCTGCGCCACGGCGGCGGTGATGTCGCAGGACTCAAGCTCGGTGAGCGAGGCGGAATAGATGGCGCCGGCATCGCGAAAATGCGCCAGGAGCTTATGGACACCACGCAGGCCGAGCCCGGGCGTGAGATTGAGCCCCAGCCACAAAGGCAAACTGAGGTTCGAGGCAATGTCGGCAGCCGCCACCGTTTCAGGCTAGGCGGTGGGCTGCTCCGGGTCAATCCCCGCCGATGGGTGGTTTTGTGCCGCTTTACTGTACAAGTCAATCTTCAGAAGTGGATCCGCGACGCGCCTGCGGGTTACTGGCCTCCGCGGCCAGTGCGATCAGTTTGGACAAAATGTCGCCGAGGGGCGCGGCGGAGGCGCTGCCGGTGCCGAAAGCGAAATAGAGGCGGCGGAAAAGGTCGTAGAGCTGGTCGTATACCCTGGCTGCCGCCGGTTCGGGCGTATAGACCCGGTAAGGCGGGCAGAGGGCGTCCTGGGCCGCTTCGATTGTGGGAAAGGCGCCGGCTGCATGGCAGGCGAAAATGGCCGCACCAAGGCCAGCCAGACCGCGCTCGGGAACCAGGACGGGGCGTTGCAGTACGTTGGCGTAGACCTGGTTCAGCACCGGATTCTTGGGCGGAATGCCGCCGGCGTGGATCAGGCGGCGCACCTCTACCTGGTGCTCGGCCATGCGGTCGAGGATGACCCGTGTGTGCAGTGCGGTGCCTTCGATCGCGGCAAATAATTCGTCCTGCGCGGTGGATTGCAGGTTCCATCCCAACGTAACGCCGCGCAGGTTGGGATTCACCAGCACGGTGCGGTCGCCATTGTCCCAGGTCAGCCGGAGCAGTCCGGTTTGGCCGGGGCGGTATAGTTCAAGTCCGGCGCTGAGGGCATTGACCGTCGTTCCGGCTCTCACGGCAATGGCGTTGAAAATATCTCCGACGGCGGAAAGGCCGGCTTCGATTCCGGTGCGATTGGGATGCACGCTGCCTTCGACCACGCCGCAGACCCCGGGCACCAAGTTCGGGGCGGACGTTATACCGATCATGCAGGTCGAGGTGCCGATGACGTTGACCATGTCGCCAAGCCGTGCGCCGGCGCCGATCGCGTCCCAATGGGCGTCAAAGGCGCCGACCGGGACCGGGATGCCTGGACGCAGGGCGAGCTTGGCTGCCCACTCCGGGGAGAGGCGGCCGGCGAGTTGGTCGGAGGTCGAGTACTCGCCCTCGAGTTTCTCGCCCACGCCGGCGAGAAGCGGATCCACGCTGACCAGGAACTCATCTGGTGGAAGGCCGCCCAGGGCGCGGTTCCACAGCCACTTGTGTCCCATGGCGCAGACGCTGCGGCGGGCGCGCCGCGGCTCGGTAACGCCGCAGAGCGTCGCCGCCACGAAATCGCAGTGTTCGAAGGCGGAGTTGAAGCGGGAGCGCGCTTCGGGGTTGTGGCGGAGCCAGTGCAGCAGCTTGGAAAAACCCCACTCGGAGGAGTAAATGCCACCGCACCAGGCGATCGCCTCGAGACCTTGGGCGTTGGCGGCGGCCGTGATTTCCTCGGCTTCGCCCTTGGCGCGGTGATCGCACCAGAGATAGTAATCGCCGAGCGGCCGCATGGCCGCATCCACCGGGACAATCGAAGAGCCGGTCGTGGCGCAGGCGAGGGCGTCCACCGCGCTGCCGGCCACATCCGCGGAGCGCAGCGCGCCAGCCATAGCCTCCCGCAATCCGCGCATATGATCGGCATGCGACTGGGTCGCGTGTTCGGGGTCTTCACGAGAGCGACGCAGGGGCAGATCGGCGGTGGCGCTGCCGAGCACGCCACGCGCGCTATCCACGATCGAAACGCGCACCGAAAGGGTTCCGAAATCAACGCCTGCGACGATTGCCATACAGGTTCAGGCCGTGTGGTGGTGCATGTCCCAGCCCAGGTACTTCGCCGTCGCTTCCTCGACCGCCGAGGCCACGCTCGACAGGTTCGCGGCCACATGGTGTTCGAATCCTTGTTCGCAGATGCGACGCAGGAGACGTTGCAAGCCGGGGATTTCGACCACGCCTGCGCCGCCGAAGGTGGATAACGGATCGTCGGTGAAGCGCCCCTGGCCGACGTAGCCGCGAATGCGCCCGGCGGTGTCATCGGTGGAAAAGCGCGCGAATGTCATGGGCGCCGCCTTGACCTGGCCGACACAGGTTCCGAAGGTATTTTCGCGGCCCACGGTGCCGGCAATAATCTCCTGGAAATCCATCTTGACCGATTTGAAAAAATGCTTGGGCAGGTTGGAACAGTGGAAGCATACTGCCTTGTCGGGATCGCTGCCGTAGTTGTTGTTCCAGTCGAGCAGCGCCGAGGGCGTGCCCGAGGCCAGGCGCAAGGCATGCATGGCGATGACGCCGCAGATATCCACCTCGCATGCGCTCGAGAGCAGCTTGTCGCTCATCATGCTCATCACGGTGCAGGGCACGACGCCAAGGTTTTCTTCCATTGACGTCCAGCATTGCACCGCGGAGATGGCTACTTCGGTTTCCGCCATCCAGGCGTCCACCACCGCGCCCAGCTTGGCCATTTTGAGCAGCGCCGCTTCAGGAACCGAACCGGTGTCCACGTAGGAATGGATAGCCGCAAGTTTTTCGCGGGCGTCGTTGTCCTTCATGCGGGCGATGCGTCCGAGCACTTCAGAGAGATCGAGTGTTTCGATGGAGATTCCCGCCGCCTCGAGCAATTTTTCGCTGTAACGCACGGTGTTGAAGGCGGTCGGGCGCGCCCCGATGGCGCCGACGCGCAGGCGGCGCAGACCGTTGGCAACGCGGCAGACGGCCGCGAACCACTCCACGTCGCGGGCAAATTCGGGCGCATCAGGGGCGACAGTATGGAGCGACGTCAGCGAATAGGGAATGCCGTACTGGCGTAAATTATTGCAAGCCGACATCTTGCCGCAGAAACTGTCGCGCCGGGCGGCGATGGTCATTTTTGCCGGTTCGTCGGGCGTGGCCTGCACCAAGACCGGTACACCCAACGCCGCCTCGCGCAAGGTGTCGGCGATGGCGCGTTCTTCGCCGAAATTCGGCAGCGTTACGATGACGCCGTCAAGGCTCGCGGCATGGCGTTTGAAAAGCTCGGCGCAGCGGTGGGCTTCGGCGCGCGTCTCGACCGCGCCGTGCTTGCTCTCCTCCGGCGTGAGGGCCACGGCGTGATGACCGGCGGCTTGGAGCACGCGCAGCATGTCTTCCCGGCCGGTGCGAGCGAGTTGATCGGGAAAGAAGCCGCGGTTGCCAACGATGACACCGAATTTCATCTATGTTCCCTCTTGGGCGCAAAGCGGACACAGTACCAGGCACCGATGATCAGCAACATGAGCCCCCACCAAAAATTGGCATGCAAGCGGCCGAGCATGACGTGGGGCGCGAACGCCGGCACCAGCCACTCGTGCACGCCCGCGCCGGTGATCAGCAGGCCATTACCAAACAGGGAGACACCGATGAAAAACCAGATTGAGATTTGCCGCACTGCCATGGTGGTTTACCAGAAAATTATGTTGAGCACGATGAACACCGTGGCTACCACAACAGCCCAGAAGATGGGCCGCTGGTAGAGCGGGTAACCGGCATCGCTGGGGATGTCAGTCTCGCCGTAAACCAGGCCGGCGAGCTCAGCCGCCGGCCGCGGCCGCGTGGCCAGGCTCACAATCACGGTGACCGCAACGCAAATGATCCATGACCACAGCGCGCGGTACATGTTTTCAGCCATGTCCTTCGCGTCGGGCGACATGGCTACGTAACGAAGTGCGGTGGGATCGAGCTTCACCCAGAGCCACATTCCAACCGACGAGCCCGTGCCCGCCAGCAGCCCCCAGAAACCGCCGGCGTTGGTGGCCCGCCGCCAGAGCATTCCCAGAATGACGGTGCCGAAGAGCGGCGCGATGAAAAAGCTGAACAGCGCCTGAACGTAGTCCATGATGCTGGCGAACTGCATCACGAGGTAGGCTGTGCCGACGCTGATGAGAACGCCGGCGACCGTGCTCCAGCGGCCCATGGCAACGTAATGGGCGTCGGGCGCGCGCTTTCGGAAAAGCGCGCGGTAGATGTCGTACGTCCAAACGGTGGTGAAGGCGCTGACGTTGCCGGCCATGCCGGACATGAATCCGGCGATGAGGGCGGTGATGCCCAAGCCAAGCAGGCCCGGGCCCAAATAGCGGGCCAGCATGAGCGGCAAGGCGTCGTTGTAGCTGTAGCCGCCGGTCGCAATGGCGGTGGCTTCGCTGGTGAGGTGCACGGGCAGCACGGCGAGCGCCAGCAGCCCGGGCAGAATCACGATGAACGGCACCACCATCTTGAAACCGGCGCCGATGATGGGCGCGAGTTTAGCCGAGCGCAAATCCTTGGCGGCGAGTACGCGCTGCACGACCAGGAAATCGGTCGTCCAGTAGCCGAAGGAAATGATCGCACCCAATCCGAAGACGATGCCGACCCAGTTGATGCCCATCGGGTTGGAATTGAAATGCCCGAGGTTGGACCAGAGGTGGGTGTACTCGGGGGCGGCGTTCTGCGCCACTCGCGCCTTGAGGTTCGCCCAGCCGCCGGTTTCAATCAACCCCAGGATGGGCACCAGCAGCGCTCCGGCCCAAATGAGAAAGAACTGCAGCACCTCATTGAAAATCGCCGAGGCCAGGCCGCCGAGCGCGACGTAGACGGCGACCGTGATCGAGGACACCCAGATACTGAAATGGATATCCCACCCCAGTACGACGCGCAGCACAATCGCCATGGAGTACATGTTGATGCCGCTCATCAGCACCGTCATGAAGGCGAACGTCACCGCCGACAAGGCGCGCGCGGGCTCGCCGAAACGCAGCTTGAGGTAACCGGGAACGGAATGGGTTTTGGAGATGTAATAGAACGGCATCATGACGATGCCGAGGAAGAGCATGGCCGGAATGGCGCCGATCCAGTACCAGTGGGTGGCCAGGATGCCGTATTGGTAGGTTGCGGCAGCCCATCCCATCAGTTCCAAAGCGCCCAGATTGGCGGAAAGAAAGCTCAGGCCGGCGACCCAGGCGGTCATTTCGCGCCCGGCCATAAAGTAGCCTTCAGCGGTAGTCGCAAGGCCGCGCAGATACCAGCCGATCACCAGCACCAGGACGAAGTAAAAAACGATGATGGCGATGTCCACCGGCGCGAGCGAAACCAGACTGGTCGTCG
>JANWLQ010000005.1 GCA_025450725.1 Terriglobales bacterium | reverse complement strand
GATTTACCGCAAGCCCCCCCGCGGCATCGTCCGCCGCGTCGTCCTGATCGGGTCCGACCGGCTGATCGACGAGGTCGCGCTGCGTCTCAGCCGCAGTCCGCTCTATCGCCTGGTCGGCCTGGCCGCCACCGATGCCGTGGTCGTGGCCACCTCCGGGGCTCCCGCCGCCACCAGTCACACCAGCCTGGAGTTGCTCGATCATCTCCACAAGCTCGACATTGACGAACTCATCGCTTGCCTGCCCGAGAACATGGCGCCGGAATGGATGGCCCTGCTGACCCAGGCTCGGCAACGCGGCATCAAGGTTCGCATCGTGCCGTATCTATACCAACTCGATGCCGCTCGCACCGAATTGGCCAACGTGGCCGGCCTGCCTTTGATCACGGTCACCGAACCGACCCTCTCCCAAGGCGGACGTTTCGTGAAGCGGACCGCCGACTTGCTGCTCGGCTTGGCCACCTTGCCCGTTGTCCTCCCGCTCACTTTGGTGTGCGCCGCCTTGGTGAAGGTCACCACCGGGCGCGCATTTCGCACCGACCAGCGTTGCGGATTCGAGGGCAAGCCCTTCCTCATGTACCGTCTGAATGTGGACCGGCACCCCACCCGCGGGCTGGAAGTGTGGTTAAACCGCCTGAGTCTCACCGAGCTTCCCCAGGTCTGGAACGTGTTGCGCGGTGAAATGAGCATCGTCGGCCCCCGCCCCGAGCCAATCGCGCGCGTCAAACACTATTCCGACTGGGAACGGCGCCGGCTCTTGGTCAAGCCCGGGCTCACCGGGTTGGCCCAGGTCCACGGCCTGCGCGAGCACCACTCGTCCGCCGAAAAAAGTCGCTACGACCTGATGTACGTTTCCCATTGGTCCCCCTTGCAAGACTGGATTTTTCTGCTCTATACGGTGGTGACGGTACTGCGCCGGTGCCGGGAGCCGCGCAGAGCCGATCCCCCCCAAAATGCTCGGCCAGCCGCGGCCGTTCTGCCCACCAACCCTGCCCCGCAAGCCCGGGGTAAGAGCGCCTGATTTTGCTTTCCCCGCGCCCAGGCCCGAGCGCCGCCTCCCGACCATGACTGCCTCCATTGCCACCCAATCCGCCCCTGAGCCCCATCCCCAACTGCGCCTCGGGCACGTGGATGAATGCCAGCTCGTGGATCTGCCCCGGATTCAGGACGCGCGCGGGAATCTCACGTTTATTGAAGGCAATCGCAACGTTCCCTTCTCGATTGCCCGCATCTACTATCTCTACGATGTCCCCGGCGGCGCCCAACGCGCCGGTCACGGTCACCGCCATCTGCAACAACTCCTGATTGCGATTGCCGGCAGCTTTGATGTCCATCTCGATGACGGCCGCAACCGCCGCACCGTCCACCTCAACCGGTCCTATGTCGGCCTGTACATGTGCCCCATGATTTGGCGGGAGCTGGACAACTTCTCCTCGGGCTCCACCTGCATGGTCCTCGCTTCGAGAGTCTACGAGGAGTCGGACTATATTCGTGATTACGCCGAATTTCTTTCTACTTGCCGCGGCCTGCAGCCGAACTCCCTATGAGCCCTAGCCCCGCCGCCACGCCCGTCCCATTCCTGAATTTCGCCTCCATGATTCGCGAACTGCGGCCCGACTTGGACGCCGCCTACGCGCGGGTCATGGATTCGGGACGCTTTCTCCTCGGACCGGAGCTGGAACAATTCGAAACCGAATTTGCCGCCGCCTGCGACGTGCGCCACTGCATCGGCGTCGCCAGTGGACTCGACGCGCTCCAACTGTCCTTGCGGGTGCTCGACATCGGCCCCGGTGATGAGGTGCTGGTGCCGGCCCATACTTTCATTGCCACCTTCCTGGCCGTCAGCCAGGTGGGCGCTCGGCCGGTGCCGGTGGACGTGTCTCCGCGCGGATTTAATCTGGACCCCGAGCGCCTCGAGGCCGCTTGCACCCCGCGCACGCGGGCCATCATTCCCGTGCACCTCTATGGCGAGCCCGCCGATATGCCGGCCATCCAACACTTCGCCGCCCGGCGAGGCCTGCACGTCCTGGAAGATGCCGCCCAGGCGCACGGCGCTCGCGTCGCTGGCCGCATCGTGGGCGGATGGGGAGGCTTGGCCGCATTCAGTTTTTATCCCGGCAAAAACCTGGGCGCTTTTGGCGACGGCGGCGCCGTAACCACCAATGACGCTCGACTGGCCGAACGGCTCCGTGCCCTGCGCAACTACGGCGGCGTGCGCAAATACGAACATCTCGAACTCGGATTTAATTCCCGCCTGGGAGAACTGCAAGCCGCATTTCTGCGCGTCCGCCTGGCCTGCTTGCCGGAATGGAATCAGCGCCGCCGGAAGCGCGCGGTTGCCTATGCGTCAGCTTTGACCGGCTTGGCCGAACTTGATTGTCCCACTCCCTCCCCGGCGACCGATCCCGTCTGGCACCTGTATGTCGTTTGCCACCCTCACCGCGATTGCCTTCGCCATTGGCTGCAACAGCGCGGCATCGATACCCTGGTGCATTACCCGCTCCCGCCGCATCGTACCCCCGCCTACGCCGGCTTGAACCCCCTGGATTTCCCCCGCGCTCAGCAGTTGGCGGAAACCGTTGTGAGCCTGCCCATGGGTCCCCACCTGAGCCCGGACGAGCTTCGCCGTGTGGCCGACGCCGTGGCTGAGTTCTGCGCCGGTCACGCCGCCCATTCCCAAGGTTTTTGCCGCGCTTTGGCCAAAGCCGCTGTACCGCACCATGCCTGATCACGCCAGTTTCGGGACGCCGCCCGCCGCCGAGGCTTGGCCCTTGGTGACCGTGGTGGTGTTGGTGTTCAACCAGGAGCAGTACGTCGAGCGCTGCCTCGACAGCATCTTGGCGACCGCATACCCGGCGCTCGAATGGATCATCATCGATGACTGTTCCCGCGACGGCTCCGTTCTTCGCGTCGAGCACTGGTTGCAGGCTCATGCCCATTTGAAACTCTCTGTTACCTTCCACCGCTGCCCTCAGAATCGCGGCATCGGCAAGAACCTCAATCAGGCCATCGCCTGGGCTCACGGCCGCTACTACGCACCCATCGCCGCCGACGATGAGCTGCTCCCCCAGGGACTTCACGTGCGCGTCCGTCACCTGGAAGAAAATCCGGAGTTGTGGGCCACCTTCGCCGACTGCCGTGTCATTGATGCCTACGGCCGCCGTCTTTGGGATAGCGGCATCGAAGGCATGTACCGCCAAAAGAAAATTCGCAAGTCGGATCTCCTGCATCCTCAGCGCCTGTCCGCCACGCTGGTTTTCCGCTGGGGCATTCCGGGTCCGGTGATGTTATTGCGGCGCGAAGCCTTTGCCAGCCTGGGCGGCTACAGCGAGGATTTGGCCGCCGAGGACTGGGACATTTACTTGCGCCTTGCCTCCAGTCAACGGCTGGACTTCATCGACGCCTATGTCGCCAACTACCGCGTCCATGGAGCCAACTCCATTTTTCGGTCGCGATGGAAAATTATCGAGGCGTTGTTTGTGACCGCGGCCCGCAACGCCCCCGCCTTTGGCGGCTTCGCCGGACGCCACCTCCGGATGCACGGATTCCTCGCCCGCTTCCGCGGAGCCCCGAAATGGCGCGCCTATCCGGTCATGGCCTTCGTCGTCGCGCTGGAACGGACGAATCGGTTCCTCTATGATTTGTCCCTCAAGTTCCCGGATGGCCGGCACGCCGACCGCCGCCCGCCCGCCGTGGTCAGCACCGCTCCGCCCGGTCCGGAGACCTTGCCCCCCACGTGAAGTCAATCGTACGAGCAACTGCCATTCTGAGTGGCGGAACCACCGTTACCATCCTAATGGGAGCGCTTTCCGCCAAGGTTTGGGCGTATTTCCTGGGCCCCAGCGGTTACGGCATCCTGGGGTTGGAGCAAAGCCTTCTCCGCATCGCTACCCTCTTTGCTGCCAGCGGGATCGGAACGGCGCTGGTTCGCACCAGCGCACAGTTGGTTGCCTCCGGCGAGGTCGACGCCGCCGCCGACCGTCAGCGTGCCGCCACCACGCTGGCTTGCCTATTGGCCATCTTCGCGGCCCTGATCTTCATACTCTTCCGCACCGGCATCGACCGGATGCTGTTCGACCTTCAGGTGCCCCGCTGGGAGATGGCGGTGATCGGTATGGCACTGGCCTGCACCGTCATCTATGATGTTCAACTCGGAACCCTCAACGCCCATCATCAAGTAAAGGCGCTGGCCGCCGTGAGCATGACCGGAGCGGTTCTGGGCGCAACCCTCGGCATTGCCTTGATCGCGCGCTGGCGCGAGGCCGGCATTCCGTTTGCCGTCCTGGCGCTGGCGCTCGCCAACTGTCTGGCGGCGCAGTGGTGGTTGCAGCAGAAAAGTCTTGGCATCAGCGCCCAAACTCGCCTGCCCTCCCTCCGTAGTTCCGCCTTCTCGCCCCTGCTCCGCTTTGGCGCGCCCTATGCCGCCAGCATGCTCGCCGGTACGGGCGTGCAGTTGGCCTTGCCGTTCCTGGTGCTCCGCATGCTCGGCCCCGAGAATGTCGGATTTTATCGGGCGGCAGCCCTGATAACCGTCACCTATGTCGGATTCCTGCTCACCGCCATGGCCCAGGATTATTATCCCCGCATGGTCGCGGCCGGCGGCAATCGCCCCGAGTTGGCGCGCTTAATCAACGAACAGCACCGCATCACGCTCCTGCTCGCCCTGCCCATCATCTTGGGCATGCTGGCGCTGGTTCCCCACATCATTCCCATTCTGTTTACGCCCGCCTTCATGCCCGCCGCCACCCTGCTGGAATGGCAGTTAATCGGTGATGTATTCAAGCTCTCTAGCTGGACCATGTCGTTTGCCATCCTGGCGCAATGCGGAAGCTCTGTGTTTTTCTGGACCGAACTGAGCGGCGGCGTCGCCCTGCTGCTGGCTTCTTGGGTGGGCATGAAGCTCTGGGGGCTGGCGGGCATCGGAATTGCCTACCTGGTGGCCTACATCGTCTACTACCTGATCGTTAGATATGCCCTCGGGCGTGAGGTTCCCCTGCGTTGGAGCAAGACCAACCGCTGGGTCCTCGGCTGGGCGCTGGTCGCCGTGGCCGTGGTGCGGATTCTTCCGGTGACGCCCTGGGCCCAATGGCGCACCCCCATTGCACTCGCCATCGCTTGCCTGTTCCTGGTTCCCGCCTTGCGCATCGTGCATCAGGGCTTTCGCCTGGAGCCCACTTCGGCCTGATCGCCTGGCTTCGCTCGCTAGGTCATTCTCACGATGCTAGGAATGGTATTCTTGTGGTCCACTAATTTTTAAGAAGGGATAATTTGAAATTGTGATGGCTGCATCCTCGCGTGGGCCGCTGTAAGCGGGCTGAGGGCGGCCAGTCGGCCGTCCGACTCCCGCGCCAGTCAAAGCCTTTTGAAGTAGTACAAACTGTGGTGAGCTAAATGCAACCCCTTCCCTCCTCCATCACCCTGGACGGAACTTTCGTCCGCCTGCGCCCCCTGCGGCCGGACGACGCCGAACTTACCTGGAGTTGGCGCCACTCCCAGCGAGCCCGCTTCTTGAACCGGGGCGCACCCACCGTCGCGGCCCAGCGGGAATGGATCCGCACCCTCCCCCAGTCGGAATTTAATTTCATCATCGAACGCACCGATGGTCGAGCCGTCGGCATGGTTTCGCTGCTGGGCATCGACCTGACCAATAGCCATGCCGAGACTGGCAGATTTCTAATTGGCGAACCGGAGGCGGTGCGCGGCATCCCCGCCGCAGTGGAAGCGATGATGCTGATTTACGATTTCGCCTTTAACGCGCTGCAGCTCGTTCGGGTGTGGGGTACCATCGCCGGCGAGAACCGCCTCATGCTCAAATGGCAACTCTTTCTGGGCATGCGTGAGGAGGGGCGCCTGCGCTGCCATTATAATCTTGAAGGCAGGCT
Source organism: Terriglobales bacterium (assembly GCA_025450725.1). Lineage (GTDB taxonomy): Bacteria > Acidobacteriota > Terriglobia > Terriglobales > SCQP01 > SCQP01. The sequence continues at coordinate 30,820 of JANWLQ010000005.1, read as the reverse complement.
TCAGGACGCCGTCGTTTTGGGTATGCTCGCCGAGGAGTATCGTAATTGCGCCTTGCCGCGCATGCAGTCTCTGGTGCAAGCCGCTGGCCCGGCCGCGTCGGCGCCCGCCGTGCCCCCGAAGGAACAATTGAACTCTTAATTATGTTGAGCGATGATCGAATCTTACAGCTCGCGTTGGCGGCAGTAGAAAATCTGAACCAGGAGCTCGATGCCGGACAGAAGTTGGAGGTTTCGCCGGACATGCCGCTTTTCGGCGCCAACGCCGTGCTCGACTCCCTGCAACTGGTTTCGGTGATCGTGGATGTCGAAACCTCGCTCGCCGAGGCCTTGGGCTTTCCTCTCAGTCTGACCGATGACCACGCCATTTCCCAGTCGGACTCGCTCTATCGCACGCCGGCTTCCTTGACGGCTTATATCTCCTCGCGGCTGCAATCAGCCGGGAAGTAGCCCATGGGTATTTATTCCGGCAAGACCGCCCTCGTGACCGGCAGCAGCCGCGGGGTGGGCCGCCACATCGTTGAACACTTGCTCCCGCAGGGTGCCGCCGTCTGGGGCTTGGCTCGCGGCGAGTCGTCGCTGGCCCATCCCGACTACCATCACTTGACGGTGGACCTCGGCTCTCCCGAAGCCATTCCGGCCGCCTGTGCGGAGCTGGCTGGCGCCGCTCGCGGCCTCGATATCTTGATTAATAACGCCGCCGTGCTGACCTCCCAGTACGCCGTGCTGATGTCCACCCGCGCGATGCAGGACATGTTTACCGTCAATCTGCAAGCCGCGTGCCTGTTGAGCCGCGAGGCCGCCAAGCTCATGCGCAAGCGTCGGTGGGGCCGCATCATCCAGATTAGCTCGATGGCGGTATGCCTGGAACCCGCCGGCGATTCGATTTATGCCGCCACCAAGGCCGGCCTCCAAACCTTCAACAACGTGTTGGCCCGGGAAGTCGCTGGCTGGGGAATCACTTGCAATTCCCTGGGGATCACCGCCATCGAAACCGACATGCTGGCACAGCTGCCGCGGCAAAAAATCGATGCCATCCTGGCCGGCATGCCGATTCCGCGCATCGCGCAACCCCAGGATATTATGAACGTCATTGATTTTTTCGCCTCCCCAAACAGCTCCTACATCACCGCCCAGACCGTCGTTTTGGGAGGCCTCCACTAAAATGGACGCCCTGTATTGGAAGGAAACCACCGGCGTATCCTGGTGGCGCTGCCCGGTCTTCGGTTCCAATACGTTCCTCATCCCCGACCCGCGGGATCCCGGCTCCAAATGTGTCATGGTCGACCCGGGTTTGGACCGCGAGGGAATTGAAGCTTTTCTCACTGCCTCGGGACTCGTGCCCTCGTTGATTCTCTGTACCCACGCGCACTTCGACCATCTCGGCAGTGCGGCCTATTTCCAACAGCGCTTTGGCATCGAAGTCATGCTGCATGCCGACGATGCGCCCCTCCTGCAAAAAGCCAATTTCATGCTCATGGTATTCAAACTGCCGCAGCGCATTCAATTGCCGCAACCCACACTGCTTCAAGGCGAGCGCGGCAGCTTCGCTTCCGGCGCCCGGCGCTTCGCTTGGCGCCATTCGCCGGGCCATACCGCCGGCAGTTGCATATTCGAAACGGATTCATTCTGGTTCACCGGCGACACCCTCTTTACCCGCGGCCTCGCCCTCTCCCGGCTCCCCGGCGAAAATCCCGAACAGTTGCGCGCCACCCTGCGTCAGTTGTCGAGCGAACTGGTACCCGGGCGGACAATCTTCCCCGGTCATGCGTGGCCCGGCGATGCCGGCCAGGTAGCGATCGACAATGGCCCCTTGCGGCAGTTTCTGGAGGCAGTTCCAGAGCCGGCAGCCGCGCGGCCATGAGCGGAATTGCGATCCAAGGGGTGGGACACTGCCTTCCCGAGCGAGTCGAGACGAATGAGGAGTTATGTTTGTCTCTGTCCGTCTCGCCGGAATGGATTCTGGAAAAGAGCGGCATTCGCCAGCGCCGTAAGGCCGCGCCCGGCGACCGGGCCAGCGACTTTGCCCGTCGTGCTTCCGCCGATGCTCTCGCCATGGCCGGCATCCCCGCCCGCGCCCTCGATCTGATTATTGCGTGTACTTTTTCCGGCGATTACATCTTCCCGCCGTTGTCCGCCGCGCTTCACCGCGACCTCGGAGCAAACCGAGCTCAGATCTTCGATGTTCAGGCGAATTGCTGTGGCTTTGTTACCGGCCTGACCCTGGCCGCCGACCGCATGCGCGCCGACCCGGCGGTGAATCACGCCCTCATCGTCGGGGTCGAGTTTTGTACCCGCTATATCGACGGCACCGACGTCGAAACGGCTATGTTTGTGGGCGACGGCGCCGGCGCGGCCGTCCTGTCCCGCACCCCCGCCCCCGGCGGCATCCGCGCCTCCGCCTTCCACACCGATAGCACCAATTTCGAGTCCGTCCGCATGCGCGGCGGGGGCTCCAGCTTCCCCTTCCACGGCCGCGCGCCGGATCGCCAGCTGGATCTCATGGAAATGCATGGACTGGCCACCTGGAAACAGGCGATTACTCACCTCCCCGGCGTGATTCGCGAGGCGTGCGCCAAGAGCGGAGTGGCGCCAGGGGAGATCGACTTTCTTTTGTTTCATCAAGCCAATCTGCGTCTGATTGAATATCTAATGAAAAAGATGGGCTTCGGCATGGAACAGACTTTTACCAATGTCCAGGACATCGGCAATACTGGGTCCGCCTCGGTCCCGATTGCCCTCTCCCAAGCCGTCGCCCAGGGCCGCCTGCGCGCCGGCGATCGCATCGTCCTGGCCGCGGTCGGCGCCGGCTTTAATTTTGCGGCGAGCGTTTGGGATTGGGTGCAATGCCCGCCGCTCCCCTAACACTTGCCCGTCCCTGCCCAATTCGAGTCCATCAGCGTCGGTGACTCCGAGTCTCTCGTACGCCGCATCACATCGGCGGATGTTCGAAAATTCGCCGATCTGAGTGGCGACGTCAACCCCCTGCATCTCGATCGCGACTTCGCCCAGCAGACCGCCTTCCAGGATGTGGTGGTGCACGGGATGTTGGGCGTCTCCTTCATCTCGACCGTCATCGGCACCAAGCTGCCCGGTCCCGGCGCCCTCTGGCTTTCCCAGAACCTTGAGTTTCGCAAGCCCGTGCGCCTGGGAGACGAACTCACCATTCGCTGCACGGTGCTGCGCAAGCACGAGCGCGAACGCCTGTTGGATATGGAAACCAGCATCACCAACCAGCACGGGGACGTGGTTGTGGCGGGCGAGGGCAGGGTAAAGATGCTGCGCGTGGCCGCCCCGCAGGAGGCGCCCGCCTCGCCCGAACCGCGCGTCGCGCTGGTTACCGGCGCCGCCGGCGGTATCGGCTCCGCTATCTGCCGGCGGATCAGCCGGGCCGGGCTGGCCATCGCCATCCATTGTCACCGCAATCAGGAACAGGCCGACCAATTGGCGGCCGAAATTCAGGCTGCGGGCGGTCGGAGTTGCGTCGTGTCCGCCGATCTGAGCCGAGAAGAGGAAGTCATCTCGCTATACCACGGGGTGAAGGCAGCCTTGGGCCGGGTCGATGTCCTTGTAAATAATGCCTCGCCTCCGATTCGGCCCCATCCGCTGTCAGGCATTGCCTGGGCCGACTGCCAGCGCCATCTTGATGTCCAAGTGCGCGCGTCATTGATGCTGGCTCAACAATGCATTCCCGATATGATCGCTCGCGGCTGGGGGCGGATTGTGAATATCAGTTCCCAGGTCGCCGATGCGGCGCCGACTCCGGGTTGGAGTGCCTACGCCATGGCCAAAGCGGCGCTTACGATGCTGGCCCGCGGTTTGGCCGCAGAGCTAGGCCCGCATGGGATCACCGTCAATTCCGTTTCTCCTGGCATGACCGCGACTGCCATGATCGGCGACATTCCCGAAAAGCTGCAAATGATCACTGCGCGCCAGTTGCCTCTGCGCCGCCTGGCTGCCCCAGCCGACATTGCGTCGGCGGTGGCTTATCTGGTCTCTGACGAAGCCGCCTACGTGACTGGTCAAACCCTGCGCATCAATGGCGGGGGCCTGATGTTATGAAAATGAATCGCTCCGCGTCGGAAATTCTAGCTGATCAGGCCTCGCCATTAGGCGAAGTTATGCAAGCCCTCGCCGACTGGGATCAACAATCGCCCAATGCCCAGGAGATAACGTTTGGCCTCAGTTCCAACGTGACACTCGGCCCGCTCAGCATTTATCTTCGGCGTCACGCCGCTCTCTGCGGCGTCCGACTGCGGGTCAGCGAAAGTGACTATGACAATACCCTTGGCGATCTCGATCGCTTCCGCCGCGCCGGCGTCGCCTACGTGTTTTGTCTGCCGCTTTTTGACAATATTCAGCCCGCCTTCGAGGCCCAAGTGGCCTCGATGGAAGAGCTGGAATTAGCGGAGCGGGAAGCCGAGCTGCGCTCACGATGGCGGCTGGTATTCGAATCGAGCCGAAGTTTTCGTCAAGTATGGGTGGCAACGTATCACCGCATGAGCCCCGCACCGGGCGCGGATGGGGATGACCCGGTCGGCCGCGCGGTCCGTCGCTTTAATCAAGTGCTGCGCGAGGAGGCGGCATCGTATCCGCAAGTTCAGCTCTTGGACAGTGCAGAGGTATTGGCGTGCGTCGGCGCTCCCGCAGCATTCGATTGGCGTTTCTATCAGAGAGCCAAAGCTCCATTCCGCCCCGCGCTGCTCGATCGATGGGCTCACAAACTGCGCGTCGTCTCCCGCGGCTTCGGCACTTATTACTACAAAGTTTTGGTGCTGGATTGCGACAACACTCTGTGGGGCGGGGTGATCGGTGAGGATCTCCTGACGGGGGTACGACTGGATCCCCATGAGCCTCCCGGCAGCATCTACTGGCGAGCTCAACAGGAATACCGGGCGCTCGAACGGGCGGGTATGCTGCTCTGCCTGTGCAGCAAGAACAATCCTGCCGACGTGGATGAAATGCTGCGCTCCCATCCCGCCATGGTGCTGCGCGATGATTGCCTGACCCTGAAAAAGGTCAATTGGGATGAAAAGCCCGACAATCTCCGGGCCATCGCCGCCGAGTTGAATGTCGGCCTCGACAGTCTGATTTTTATTGACGATTCCCCCTTCGAGTGTGAGGCCGTCCGCTCCCAGCTTCCCGCCGTCAAGACGCTTCAGGTCCCGGCGCAGCTTGCGGAATACCCCGCGCTGCTCCAGCAAGTCCGGGAGTTGATGCTGGGCGGCGGCGTCGCTGCCGAAAGCGCCAGCAAGACCCACGAGTATCGCCAACGCGCCGCCGCCCGCGAGCTGGAATCCGCGGCCGGATCACGCGAAGAGTATCTGCGTTCGCTAGGCCTCCGCGCTGCCGTCATCCGGAGTGACCGCGCTCGCCTGCCGCGCATCAGCGAACTCACCCAGAAATCCAATCAGTTTAATTTAACCACCCGCCGCTATACCCAATCCGAGCTGGCTGCCACGATGGATGATCCGTGCGCCGACGTCTTCTCCGTTGACGTCGAGGACCGTTTCGGCTCGGCTGGACTCACCGGCGTTGTCGTCGTTCGCTATCTACCCGAAATCGCGGAAATTGAGGCGTTCCTCATGAGTTGCCGCGTCATCGGACGCGGAGTGGAGTGGGCGATTTGGCCGGCCATCATCGCCGAATGTAGGCGGCACGGTGTCGCAACCATTCGCGCCGCCTACCTGCCCTCGGCGAAGAACGCCATGGTCGCCGATTATTATCAACAGCTCGGCCTTGATCCTTTGCCGGCCGAGGGCGAACCGTGCTGGTTTCAGGCCTCCCTCGACAGCTGGCGTCCGCCCGAGGCCCCTTGGATCGAATGTCAATATCACCCCGCGAAGGCGAAGTTTCAACATGCCGGATAACCAAGAAGAACGCATCAAACGTGTGCTCGGCGCCGTTCTGGGCATACCCCCGGGTAACATCCCGCCCGAGGCGAGCATGGATACCGTGAGCAGCTGGGATTCGCTGCGCCACATGAACCTCATTCTCGCCCTCGAAGAGGAGTTTCACATTTCCATCCCCGATGAGGAGGCAGCCAATCTGTCCTCGCTGCCACTCCTGCGCTTGACCGTGAGCGAACAACTGAAAGAGGTCTAATTTGGATTGGTTCTTCGAACGGCTCCGGGAAGGCGGCGACCGTACCGCCTTTATCCACGAAGATACGGAAGTTAGCTACTCCGACGTCCTCGCGCGCATCCTCGCCTGCGAAAAGCGCCTGGAAGCCGCACACGTCGCCCCCGGCGATCGCGTCGCCGCCGTCGGCGATTATTCGCCAGCGGTTTTCTGCCTCCTCATGGCACTCGCCCGCCGCCGCTGTCTGGCCATCCCCCTCGCGCGCCAGGGGGTCATCGAGCACGAAGCCGCCTTGCGTATCTCCGGCTGCGAGTGGCGGGCGGAATTTGACCCGACCGCCGCCGATTTTTCCCTCGCTCCCCACCCCGTCGCCCCGCTCACCTCCGAGCCGATTCTCGCCCCATTTCGCGCCGGGCAGGCTCCCGGCCTGATTCTATTTAGCTCCGGTTCCACCGGACAGCCGAAAGGCATCCTGCACGACCTCGCCCGGGTGGCGGGAAAATTTATCAAGCCGCGCCAGCCTGTCGTTGCCATTCCCTTTCTCATGCTCGACCACTTTGGAGGGATCAATACCTTGATGGCCATCACCGCCAGCCTCGGTACCGTGGTCACGGTGAGAGAGCGCAGCGTTGATGCAGTCTGCACCGCCATTGATCGTCACCACGTGACTTTGCTGCCTACCACGCCCTCGTTCTTGACCATGCTGATGGTCTCCGGGGTTTATAAAAACTACACTCTCAAAAGTTTGAACCGGATTAGCTACGGCACCGAAGTCATGCCCCAGGCCACCCTCGACCGGGTTCGTGCCGAATTTCCCTGGGCTGAACTGCAGCAGACCTACGGCCTGTCCGAGGTGGGGGTCCTACACTCGCGCTCACGCGCCGACGGCTCCACCTGGGTCCGCATCGGCGGTGAGGGCTTTGCCACCAAGGTGGTGGATGGCGTCCTTTGGATCCGATCGCAATACGCCATGGTCGGTTATCTCAATGCCCCCTCGGAATTCGACCAGGACGGCTGGTTCAACACCCATGATTCAGTCGAAGTCGACGGTGAATACTTTCGCATCCTGGGTCGCACCTCCGACCTTATCAATGTCGGAGGCCAGAAAGTCTACCCCGCCGAAGTCGAAGAGGTTCTCCTTCGGCAGGACAATATCCGGGATGCCGCCGTGTACGGCGAATCTCATCCTCTGCTGGGCCACATCGTCGTCGCCACCGTGCGCCTCTTGGCGCCCGAAGACGCGGCTGCCTTGAAGCTGCGCTTACGCAAGGCCTGCCTGCAAGAGTTGGCAAATTTCAAGGCCCCCGCCAAAATAGTCGTCACCGAGGCCGATCTGACTTCCGTCCGGCATAAAAAACTTCGCGGACCGGTCGCCAATGCCGCCCCGGCTCGCGGCTAGATCTCTTATGACCCTTGCCAACTCTTCCATGCTCCAGCCGTCTCCCTCGGTCGGAATAGCGGTCATCACTCACAACGCCGCCCAGCTGCTGCCACGCTCGCTGCCGCCATTGCAAGCTTTTGCCGAACGCCCCCGCCTGGTCGTCGTCAATTCCAGCTCCCGCGATGGCACCGTCGATCTGGCTCAGCGCTTGGGTGCCGAAACTCTGGTCGTCGAACGCTCCCATTTCAACCATGGCGCCACCCGTGAGCTGGCGCGGAAATTTCTCGGTACCGATATTGTCGTCATGATGACTCCGGACGCGATTCCAGCCCACCCGGACATGCTGACCCGCCTGCTGCGCCCCCTTGTGTCCGGCGAAGCCGATGTCGCGTACGCGCGTCAAATTCCTCATCCCGGAGCCGGGTTCTTGGAATCGTTTCCACGCCAATTTAATTATCCAGACGTCGGTCACGTGCGCACCGCCCAGGATCATGACCAATATGGAGCCTATCTTTACTTTTGCTCCAATTCCTGCGCCGCCTGGCTCAATTCCACCTTGGATCGCATCGGCGGCTTCCGTCCGGCTCTCACCCAGGAAGATGCGAACGCGGCGGTCCGCCTATTGGCGAGTGGTGGCCGGATTGCCTACGTCGCTGATGCCGTTGTCTTTCACTCGCATAAATATGGACTCAAGCAGGAGTTTAAGCGCTATTTCGATGTCGGTTACGAAAGACGATGGGGCGCCGAACGCGTCTTTGCGGCGGCCGCCGACGAGAGCCGGGGCCGCGACTATTCCCGCATTATGCTCGGCCAGCTTTGGAAAAGCCAGCCATGGGCGCTCCCTTATGGGTTGTTGGTGCTGGCGGCGAAATACCTCGGCTATAAAGTTGGTGAGAACGGCGCGCACTTGCACCACGGATTAATCAGAAAACTGAGCGCTCAAGATTTTTATTGGGATAGCATATACGCCAATCCTTCGCCGCCAGAGGTTTAGTCCTCGCCTCGCAATGCCGCGCCAGGGCTACGGATTCCCGACACAAAGGAAATTGATTACATCGCCTGCGGTGCCCGAAAGTGTGGCGTGTCCACCGTCAGCGGCATGAACCGCGACGGGATTCGCGTTGCTCGCATCATTGGCGCTGCAAACATAACTGCTCGCATTGCTGAAGGCGGCTGCCCCCTGAAAGCTGATCGAACAATTGGTCGCGGCCGTGCAGGTACCGCTTACGAGATGCAGATTGAGCGCCTGCACACCCGCAGGCGTGTAGGCGACCGGTGCCGAAGTTAAGTTCAGCACTGGAGTCGAACTGCTCACCTGGAGTGGTGGCGTTCCGGGTGGCACGGTAGATATGAGAGCGCCTGGCGTACTCACGCCGGCGCTGCTTACGCTTAACTCCTGACCTGCAGCTGAAGCAGCAATCACCACCGGGCAGCGATCGTCGCTTGCATCCCAGAATGCCATCGAGCCGGCTGCCACGGAACAATGATTCGCCGCCCCGGCGGAGAGCCAATCCCACCTCTTGCCTCCGGTCGAAGAATTGAGAATGGACATATTTGTGCTGGTGGGCTCGGCGCTTTGGGCGCGAATGACGGTTGGATCGATGGACCCCGCAGTGTCGGTCAAATTCGCGGCAAGGGGAATGCCATTGTCGTTCTGTGCATAAACGGCGATGTTGCCGTTGTAGGTGGGATTGCCGACGACTGATCCAAAAATGCCAATGCATGGTGCCGCCTCCGTGCCCCCACTGTGGCAGCCGGTTCCCTTGACGCCCACGCTTCCCGGCAGGTTGGTCACGTCTCCCTGCACGCCCACGCCGCCGAATCCGCCGCTGCCGAAGTTGATTCCGTAAACCCCGCTTGAACCGGCCGAAAAAACCTGGCCCCGCACGCCAGTTACATTGGCACCACTCACTCCTGGCGCCACTTCTCCCAGGAGGGCAACCGACGATTGGCCGTCGGAGGCCAGATTCTGGGTGGCAAATGAAAATCCGTATTGTTCATCGTTCCCGGGCAATTCACGGCTGAACAAAATGCCCCCATTGCCGGTGTTACCGCGATCGTCTTGGACTATGCAACCCCCGGGCAATACCGGCAGTGAACCAGCCGGCGCGCTCGCCGGCACCACCACGATTCCTGGTGCCCCACTCAAAGACGCGCAGGCGAGACTTACTTGAGCGGACAGTGTGCCGGAACCAAACTGATCGCTGAAAACCGTTCCTTCGATTGATTCCGGTGTTATAGCCGGCGCGCTCGCGCGCAATTGCCCCCCCGCGCTCGGAATAGACCACTGGTATTGGCCGCCCTGCCACACCCAAAAGCCCGGGCCACTACCGCGGTCGTCCACCAGGAAAACCGTCGCTGCCCCGACGGCGGAATTGAGACTTGCGTTGCTGGCTCCATAATTAGGCGTAATTTCGACGCCGCCGCCACCGGCCGCGATCGCGGAATCAATCGCCTCCTGTAAGCCTGCCGACGCCGAGTGGGCCGGCGTGCCGTTGCCGGGGTGAGAATTGCGAAATGTAGCGGTCGCGCTGCAGTGCGAGACCGGACTCATGCTGCAGGTGACTCGGGTTGCCGTGACGACCTCTGCCGCACCACCGGTATCAACCGCCACTTGGCCTCCTTCCGTGAGCGTGGGTGCCGAACGCCCGGCCGTGCTGTCAATAAACCCCGGCTCAATGGTGATTGCGAATGTACCAGGAGCGGTGACCGGCGTCACCACGTTGGCGGTCCAAGTCGAGAATTCGGATGTAGTTATCAATGAAAGATGCTGGCAAGCCAGCCGAGCGAGTAATGCTGGGTTAGTCGCAATCGCGAGAATCACCCCACTGATCATAGTAAATCGTAGCATGATCAATATTACCATCGGGGCCGCGCAAGTTCTGTTACCGTTGTGTAACCGCCGCGCCAGGCATCGCGCGGCCGGGCTTGGCTTTTCGCTGCGGACCAGCGGCCAGACCGTTCCGCCGGCAGGACGCCGGCTGGCCGCCGCGGTGCACCACAATGTCCAGACCCCATGCTATAATCCATTGTCCCGCGCGTCCGAATTGCGGTAGTCCTGAGGGAAGGAACAGGCAAGGAGTTCAAATATGAAGGGCGTCATTCTGGCCGGCGGCTTGGGTAGTAGGCTCCTGCCGCTAACAAAGATTACGAATAAACATCTTCTGCCGATTTACGACCGGCCCATGGTGTATTTTCCGCTTCAGACTCTGGCGGATGCTGGAATTCGAGATATCCTCCTGGTGACGGGCGGGAACAATGCCGGCGATTTTTTGCGTTTGTTGGAAAACGGCGAGGAATTTGGCTGCACATTGCGTTACGCATATCAGCGTGGAGAAGGGGGCATTGCGGCCGCGCTTCGCCTGGCCCAGCCGTTCGCTGGGAGCGACGACATTGCCGTCCTGCTGGGGGATAACATTTTTCAGAATGGAATCAGCTCGGCAGCGCGTGAGTTTGACCAGCAAGGCGGCGGCGCTCGTGTGCTACTCAAAGAAGTCTCCGACCCAACCCGCTTTGGCGTTCCCACGATTGAAAATGGCCGGATCGTTCACATCGCGGAGAAACCGCGGCAACCGGCATCGCACTTTGCCGTGACCGGCTGCTATTTCTACGATGCGAGCGTATTTGAAAAAATCGAGCGATGCCGGCCATCGAATCGCAAGGAGCTCGAGATCACCGACGTTAATAATCTCTATCTTGCGGAACAGCATCTTCACCACTCGCTGGTTGACGGATGGTGGAGCGATGCCGGAACGTTCGAATCACTCCACCGGGTTTCTGTACTGGTTGAGGCAATGGTGCACGACGCATCGCACACGATGGCGGCTGTCTCCGGGCGGTAATCGGCCGCCCCCCCCCGCGACCGCTACGGCAACGGGAAACGGCGCGCGCAGTGTAGGCGAGCTGCGAATGCTGGCGGCACAAGAACAGCGCAGGTACAATTATTATGGTACAAGTCACTACCCCCCGCCCGCCCGACACCGGAAATCGGCGCTGGCTCGTTACAGGTTGTTGCGGCTTCATCGGCACCAACTTCGTGCGAATGTTACTTGCCGATCCTCAAGGTCCGGCCATCCTGAACCTCGACTGTCTGACGTATGCCGGCCGCCGCGAGAACCTGGCCGAATTCGAATCAAACCCGCGCTACCACTTTAGCTTGGGCGACATCGGGAACGCGGAAGCCGTTGAGACTGCATTCGCAAGTTTCCGGCCCCATGCGGTCGTTCATTTTGCGGCGGAAAGCCACGTTGATCGCAGCATCGGGGATGCCTCGCAATTCATTCACACCAACGTGGGTGGGACACAAATACTACTGGATGCCGCCCGGCGTCACAGCGTTGAGCGTTTTTTGCAGGTCAGCACGGATGAGGTTTATGGCAGCTTAGGGCCGACGGGAAGTTTTCGGGAAGACTCGCCGATGGCGCCCAATTCGCCTTATGCCGCCTCCAAGGCAGGCGGCGATCTGTTAGCTCGCGCGGCAGGAAAAACGCACGGGCTGCCCGTGATCATAACCCGCGGTTCCAACAATTACGGACCTTATCAGTTTCCCGAAAAGCTGATTCCGCTGGCGATCGCCAACGCCAGCGCTGATCGCACGATTCCGCTTTACGGCACCGGGCTAAACGTTCGCAATTGGATACACGTAGAGGATCACTGCCGCGGTATTGTGGCCGCGCTGGAGCGCGGCGAGCCGGGCCGAGTCTACAATTTAGGTGGCGCGGACGAGGTGGCCAACCTCGATCTTCTAGAACAATTGTTATCCATCATGGGCAAGTCCACCACCTTGATCCGGCGCGTGGCCGATCGACCCGGTCACGATATGCGTTATTCCCTGGATTCCACTCGAGCCCATCAGGAGTTGGGATGGCGCCCCAGGATTCGGCTGAGTGAAGGCATGGCCGCTACTGTCGAGTGGTACCAACGGAACGCGGCTTGGCTCGAAAAGGCGCACGACACCAGTTTTCAGGACTACTACCGGCAACAATACGAAAGCCGTTTGGCAGGAGAGGGCAAGCCGGTCACCGCCAAGGCATGAGGTCAGAGGACCTGTAGAAGATGACTTCTGAAATTATCGATCCCAAATCAGTGCCGATTTTCGTTCTCTGCGGAGGCATGGGTACCCGCCTGAAAGAGCATACGGAGTTTTGCCCCAAGCCCATGGTCCCGATCGGCTCGGATCCGATTCTGCTCCACATCATGCACACGTATGCAACTCATGGATTTCGGCATTTCGTGCTCTGTACGGGGTACAAAAGCGAATATATTAAAGATTACTTTTTGAAATTTTATGCCCATCGTCACGACGCGACGATCGAACTGGCGTCGAATTCGGTGACCTTTCATGAGCAGCCCGAACGCTTGGATTGGCGGGTGACGGTGGCCTTCACGGGCGAAAAGGCAATGACGGGTGCGCGCGTCCGCCGCGCGGCGGAGCGCTATCTCGGCGCCGCCAGTCACTTCGGCGTAACCTATGGGGACGGCTTAACGGATGCGGATCTTGGCCGGGAATGGGATTTTCATTGTACGAGGCCTCAGATCGGAACCGTGCTCGGCGTCAACCCGCCGTCCCGATTCGGCGAGTTTCAGATCGATGGCGACCAGGCGATTGCATTCCACGAGAAACCTGCCATTCAAGACATGTGGATCAATGGAGGTTATTTTTTCTTTCGACGGGAATTTCTGAAATACGTCATCGCTGACGATGCCTGCGTTCTGGAACGCGTTCCGTTGCGCCGCTTGGCGGAGGACGGGCAGCTGAATGTGTTTCGGCACCGGGGATTTTGGGAATGCATGGATACGCAGCGCGATCACGACGCACTTTGTCAGCTCTGGGCGTCGGGCGATGCGCCCTGGCGGGTGCCACTGCGCGCGCGCCAGCAAAAGGCCGGCGCGTGAAAATGCCGGCTTCGGACTGCGCCATGCGGTATGTGAAAGTGAATCAACTTCGATGAGGATTCTGTTTACAGGAGCAAGTTCCTTCACCGGAATCTGGTTCGTGCGAGAACTTGGGAAAGCCGGACATGGGGTCTGCGCGGTGATGCGCGGAACGAAAGATTCCTATCACGGAATTCGGCAGGAGCGCCTGGCCATGATACCGCCGGACACCAACTGCGAATGGGAAGCTCCATTCGGAACGTCCCAATTTCTAAGCGTCATCGAGCGCCATGGCCCGTTCGATCTTTTTTGCCATCATGCGGCTGAAGTCGCCAATTACAGGAATGACGACTTTGACGCCAGCCGCGCGCTGGCGGCAAATACCCACAATGTTGCGCAGGTGCTCGAGCGACTCAAGCGCGCCGGCTGCCGCCGGCTGTTACTAACGGGGAGCGTGTTCGAAGGCGGTGAGGGCGCTGGTTCCGAGCCGCTCGGAGCAATCAACCCGTATGGCCTCTCCAAGGAACTCACCGCCCGTTCCTTTGCCTTCTATGCAGCGCGCGCGCAGGTGGGGCTGGGAAAGTTCGTAATCGCCAATCCAGTTGGACCGTACGAAGAGCCGCGCTTCACGTCCTATTTGATGAAAGCATGGTATGCCGCAGAGCCGGCGCGGGTGGCGACGCCTTCCTACGTGCGCGACAATATCCATGTTTCGTTGCTGGCCATGGCCTATGCGCGGTTCGCTGCCGAGCTGCCGGTCTTGGGCCAGCGGCGGTTCTGCCCGTCGGGCTACGTCGAGACCCAAGGTGCTTTTGCACAGCGCTGTGCGCGCGAAATGAAATCGCGGTTGGGATTGGCCTGCGACTTGCAACTTGCGAAACAGTCGGAATTTCCCGAACCGCCGGTCCGGATCAATACGGATCCGGCTGCGTGCGTGCCTCTGGTCTGGCGAGAAGATGCGGCTTGGGATGAATTTGCCGTTTATTATGAGAGGCGCGCAACACGAGATGAGTGGGCAGGCGCCATTCCTGACCGGTTCGGGAATCGGGCCGCATCGGGCCGCCCGCCACTCGGAATCGAGAAGCCAGAACATCATGCCTAACGCCGCAACTCCCTTTAACGGGTCGGCGGAGCGCCCTTTCTGGCAAGGGCGACGCGTATTCCTGACCGGTTGTACGGGATTCAAGGGTGCTTGGCTGGCACTCTGGCTGGCGCGGATGGGCGCTGAGGTGTCCGGCTATTCGTTGCCGCCGCCAACCGATCCGAACCTGTTTGAGCTGGCTCGAGTGCACGAACGCATCGACTGTGAATTCGGCGATGTGCGCGACTTGGACCGATTGCGGGCTGCGCTCAAGCGGGTACAACCCTCGCTGGTGTTCCATCTGGCTGCGCAGCCGTTGGTGCTGGCCTCGTACGATGATCCGGTGGGCACGTTCGCGACCAATATCATGGGCACGGTCCATCTTCTTGAGGCAATTCGCCAGGCGGGAAGCGTACAGGCCGCGATCGTGGTGACCAGCGACAAGTGTTATGAGAACCGCGAATGGCTTTGGCCCTATCGCGAAGGCGAGGCCTTGGGTGGAAACGATCCTTATTCCAGCAGCAAAGCCTGCGCAGAAATCGTTGCCGCCGCCTACCGTGCTTCCTTCTTCGGAAAATCGCGCGATGCGGTCCGCCTCGCAACCGCTCGAGCGGGGAACGTGATCGGTGGCGGCGATTGGAGCCCGAATCGCTTGTTGCCGGATTGTGTCCGGGCGCTTGGTCGCAATCAACCGGTGCGCATTCGCAATCCGCGGTCAATTCGGCCTTGGCAGCATGTCTTGGATGCACTTTCCGGATACATTCTGCTGGCTGAACGTTTGACCGCAAGCAGCGAATATGAGGGGGCCTGGAATTTTGGCCCGGATGCTGCCGGATCGGACAGTGTCGAAGCAGTGGTCAATTATGCGGTTGCGCAATGGCGCCAGGGTGGAACTTGGGAAACCGAGCCTGCCGCAGCGGAAGAGGCCCAAGTGCTTCGGTTGGACTCGAGCAAGGCGCGCACGCGGCTGAACTGGCGCCCACGATTGGATTTGGCGGCGACAATTCGATGGACGATGGCGTGGTACGGAGCGTGGGCGGATGGCGCCGACGTTCACGCTCTCAGCGATGGCGAGCTTACACGATATCTCGCCTTGACGGACGCTCCCGGTCAGATTCGAAATCTCCAAGGGGCGAGCGGCGCGTGAAATTTGTTTTTGCCCCACTTCACGGAGCTTGCATCATCGAACCCGAGCCGGCTGCCGATGAGAGAGGTTATTTTGCGCGCGGCTTTTGCGCCCGCGAGTTCGCCGATCATGGCTTGGCGAGCAACTTTGTTCAGGCCAACATTTCGTTCAACTCGCACGCCGGCACTCTGCGGGGTATGCATTACCAGATCGCGCCGGCCGCGGAGGTCAAACTGGTACGCTGTGTGCGAGGCGCCCTTTTCGATGCTCTTGTTGATCTGCGTCAGGAGTCACCCACGTTTCTGCAGTGGTTTGGCGACACGCTGACCGCCGAGAACCGAAAAATGATGTACGTGCCCGAGGGCTTTGCGCATGGTCTTCTTGCGCTGGAGCCGAACACCGAGGCATTTTACATGGTGTCCCAGTTTTATGCGCCCGAAATGGAGCGAGGGCTGCGCTGGGATGACCCCGCCATTGGAATTGAATGGCCGCGGCAGCCGTCGGTCATCTCTGAGCGAGATCGTCGTCATCCAGATTTCAATCCCGGTTATCACCTTGGCCGCTCATAATGTGGACCGCTGACGCTGTGTGGACGCCAATGGCGCCGTGCTGCCAGTGGTAACCTAGCCAGACATGTTCCCTTCAACGCGCACAAGGAATCTCGGTCGCTGGTTTGTCTTTGCGATAACAAGCGCAATGTTGACAGGGTTCGCTCTCGTCGCGATTGCGACTGCCATCGCCGAGAGTGCGTTGAATCAAATCGACAACGATCCCGGTACATCAGCCGCGACGGCACAACCGCGGCTGGAACGGGCCCGGCGGCTGCGCCCGGACCTGAGCGAGGCCTGGCTCCGAACCGCTCGGCTGGAGGAATTCACCAGTCCGGAGCAGGCACGGGCCTTCCAGGTTCACGCTCTCAACTTGGAACCCAACAATTGGCAAAATTGGGAGGAACTGGGCCGCCTCGATTTCCAGCTCGGTAATTCGCAGGGTGCATTGCGAGACTTCCGCCAGGCGGCGCAATACTCATCCGGCTACGAGGCGCATTACACCCTTGCAAACGCCGCATTTCTTCTCGGCGATAGTGACCTCTTCTGGCAGCAGATGCAGCTCGCACTCAGCATGGTTCCCGCCTCGGACGTGACCCCCACACTGGAGGACATCCTGCGGATTGCGGGCGACCAGCCAAGGCGCCTGGTCGAGATCATTCCGCGGCAGCGGGCCGATGTGACGGCGAGCGCAATTGCCTTGCTTGCCAACCGTGGTCAGGCCCAGCAGGTGCGGGGTCTCTGGCAGGCATTGCGATGCGCTGCCTACGAAGCGAATGCCTGTGCATGGGCCTCCCAAAACCTGGTCACGGCCAATTTGAAAGCGGCACAAGACGCGGAAGCAAGCTCGCCCGGCGAATCGGTGTCATCGCTGGCTGCCTTGGCCGTCTCGACCTGGGACGATGCGCTCCAGCGTGGATTTTTGACCGGTCCACGGGCCGAGAGCGGAAGGATTAGCGATCCCAACTTTCAGTTTGACTGGCAGCACGGCGGCTTCGGCTGGCAGCCCGCCAGCGCGCAGATTCGACGCATCCAGCTTGACGGCGGAGATGTCGCGCAAGTCCAGTGGGATGGATATGAACCTGAATTCGAGAACCTGTTGTGGCAATGGTTATTCGTCGAGCCGGGAAAGTCATACATGCTTGCGCTCGATTCCAAAGGCGAGGACCTCCGCAACCCAGACGGCATTCGGGCAGAGATATCAACACCCGATGGCAGGATTCTTGCGGTTGTTCCCGCCCTTCTCTCGCCAAACTGGACCATTGCACGCAACGCCTTTCAGAGTCCTCCGGGCTATTCATTGTTGCGCCTTACGCTCGCCTACCGTCGTCCTTTGGGAGAGAGTTTGATGCAAGGGAACGTCCTCATCCGCTCGGTCCAAATCAGTCCAAAGGGGGCGGCGCATTGAGCGCCGGCGCTGCCGTGCGCCTCGCGCGCCCGGGCGGCATCGAGCGCCGTCGTCCGACCTGGACCTACTGGGCCGTTCTGGTCCCGACGTTCGCTGCCGTGGTGGGCTTTGGCGGCGTCTACAGCTATGTTTGGGCACCTGTGGACGTCGCACTATTTGTCGCATTAATTACCTATCTATGGAAGCGTTCTTCCTCGGGCCGCCCACTGATCGGCCACCCAATAATGCTGCCGATGGCCGGATTTGGGCTGCTCGTCGCGGTGCAATGGAAGTGGCATCTCTCCGCGTATCCCGGTGCGACGCTGACTGAGCTGGTGCAACTCGCCGGGTGCGGCGCGGCATTCTATTTATCTCTCGTCACCTTCCGAACTGCCAGCAGCCTGTTGCGCCTGGGGCATTGGTTATGGCTCTTTTGTGGCGCATTGGCCACCGAAGCCGTATTGCAACAATTCGGCGCCAATGGGTATATCTACTGGTTTCACAATGCCAGCTACGCTACACCGGTGGGTCCATTCGTATATCACAACTTCTACGCCGGATGCATGGACCTGCTGATGCCGATTGCGGTGGTCTTCGTAGTCCGGAAGGGTCGCGGTGGCGAACCCGTCTGGGCGCTCTGGCTGCGCCGGGGCCTAGTTCCCGCGCTGGCCTTGATTTCGGTTGTTATTTCACAGTCACGCGGCGGTCTGTTAGTTATGCTCATAGAGGCAATTCTGGGCGTCGTTGTTTTCTGGCCTGATCTCAGACGGCGCCGCGGTGGTAGGCTGGGCCTGATGGCGGGGGCGGCTGGCTTGCTGGCATTCAGCCTGCTGGCCAATTGGGGGCCGGTCAATCGCCGTTTTGCCGGTTGGGACAGTCACGATGCCAGTACCATCGAGAGATTGGCGGTCGACCAATCGACCCTGCACATTTTTCGCGACCACGTATGGCTTGGAACCGGATTCGGTACGTTTGCCAGCATCTATCCGGCCTATCAAACATTCGACAGCGGCTTGATGTTCCAAAATGCCCACAATGATTTTCTTCAAACCTTGGCCGAAACTGGAACAGCTGGCATGATTTGTGTGCTGGGGTTCCTCGGGATTTGGGCGTGGGCTTTTTGGCGGTGCTGGAGTCGACACGAGCATCATGGCCCTGTGCGTAACACCCAGCTCGCCGCATTCGTGGCAACCGCCGGCTTTCTCGTCCACAGCTACGGCGACTTCCAATTCCACGCACCCGGTAATGCTCTGCTATTTTTTATCCTGGCGGCGGCTGCCTTCGCCGTCCCAGCTCGCGTACAGCACAAAAGCGCATAGCTCGCCACTCGCGGGCGGCATCGGCCTGCGGGCCGACGGCTGGCGTACGTCGAAATCGACCCACGCTACTTCGGTAAAAATATACTTGACACACTGAACTCCAAGATGTAGTCTGGATTCATGGCTGACACAAAAGCTCCGCAAATGTTGCAGCAAGCCGTGGTCATGTTCTCCGATCTCGATAAGGCGCTGGCCTATGCCATCAAGCTCCGCTGGCCGGAAGGCGTTGCCTGTCCGCGTTGTGGGTCGGACCAAAACCGCTTCGTCAAGACGCGGCGGCTCTGGTTCTGCAAGGGCTGCCAGAAGCAATTCACGATCAAGGTAGGGACGATCTTTGAGGATTCCCCCATAGACATTGGTAAGTGGATGATCGCCTACTGGATGCTGATTTCCTGCAAGAACGGCGTCTCCAGCTACGAGGTTGCGCGGACACTTGGAATCACTCAGAAGTCGGCTTGGTTCATGCTCCATCGTCTCCGGCTGGCGATGCAGGACACTTTCCACGGCGGCGGGAAGATCGGCGGGCCGGGGAGCCGCGTCGAGGTAGACGAAACTTTCATCGGCGGCAAAGCGCGCAACATGCACGTCCGCAAGCGCATGGCTCTCGGGAAGATGGCCGGGGGCGAAGGCAAGACCGTCGTGCTCGGGATGTTGGAGCGAGGCGGGAAGGTTCGCACCAGGGTTGTCCCCAATCGTGAAGGTGTTACCCTCCAGCCCATCATCCGCGGACACGTCAAGGGCGGCGCGAAGGTCATGAGCGATGAGCACGCAGGCTACAACGGCCTGGAGGCCGATTTCCTTCGCGGCGTGTCAATCACGCGGTCGAGTATGTGAATGGCTCGGTCCACACAAACGGAATGGAGAACTACTGGAGTCTGGTCAAACGCGGTCTGAATGGGACCTACGTTTCGGTTGAACTATTCCACCTGTTCCGCTACCTGGATGAGCAGGCGTTCCGCTACAACCATCGAAAGCAGGGCAATAAGCGCCTGACCGATTCCGAGCGGTTTGCCCTCGGAATGAGCCAAGTATCCGGTAAGCGGCTCAGGTTCGACACGCTTACGGGGAAGGGGGATAATCAGCGCGAGGCTTTTTGATCGACCCCGGCAGGGACGCGGGAAGCGCGGGCATTTTTCGGCTTGGGTCCGCGCCGCTTTGGATTCAGCGCAGCGGCACGCTTGTGAGCCTCGTGACGCTCTACCGCGACCGAGCGGGGCACGGCAAATAGAGCTGCCATTCCCTGATTGAAACGTGAGGCATCGGACGGCATGAGGACCACTCATTGTGGCACAACCGAGCACGTCGGCAGGCGACGTTCCTTGCTAAAAATCGGAATCCGAAGCGGGTTGTCGGCGCCACCCCATCCTGTAGTTTCCGAAAATTTATAGTGCTTGGAGTCAATCTTGTGGGAACTGCCCGAGATCCAGTCCGATCCGGTCGGCGCGGCGAGCCCAATCGGAGTAACCTCCAAATCACACGACAACTCCACGTCTACATTCCAAAGCTTTTTGGGGCTTCGCGCCGTAACTACCGAGAGCCATCCGTCTCCATATTCGCCGTTGTGAACTTGGCTAGGAAACCTAAACACGTCCGTCAAAATCGGTCCGTTCGTCAGGTCATTGATCTCGCGCTGCAACAGTTGGTTCCTGTCGGTAAACGATTTAATTTGTGACAGCAACTGGCTTGGATCGACGAGATGTTGCCGATCCTCATACATTCGCCTATTGTCGCCTCGAAGTTTGGCCACGGTTGCCACTAGTGACCGATGCAAGCCCCTGATTGTGGGCGGCAAAAATAACCCCCAGAGCAAGGTCAGCAAACAAACCACAACGATCGCATCAACAAGAGCGGCGCGTGCCGATCCGCGAAAGGCCGCAACAAGAGAGCCCGCAGATTTCCTGCGAGGCCACCACGCGGCGACTCTTTGGGCGAGCCAAAGGGCCCCCGGCAAGATAAAGAGCCAAACCACAACCCCAAGGGTGGTGACGCCGCCTGCGGCGATCATATTACCCCATGCGAGTTTGGCCAAATGCCAGCACGGAGCGACCCAGCCTTGCAAAAAATCGTGCACCATCCCCCCACCCTACCCCTTGCGGCACGGTGCGTCAAGTAATTTATTACCGCTACTTCCGGCCAGCCGAAGTCGAGACTCTGCTAGATGACGCCACCAAGGCGCGATCAGTACTGAACTGGAGCCCGCGTGTGGACTTCCTCGAGTTGGTACGCATGATGGTAGATGCCGATATAGGGGAGACCCGGCAGCGACTGGAAGGACGGCGGGCGCCTGAAGCGCAAGCAATTCGGTGGGTCACCTGATCATTGACTGGTGGAGTCACAACGCCAGCCGGGCCGATAGGGCTGTCACTAAATAGTCACACGACTGCAACGCTAACTCGTCAGCCGCGCGAGGTGGGGCCGCATCTTACCGGGTATGAGCAAAATGTACCTGCGACTCCTGCTCGGCATGGCGGTGTTGGCGCGGCTCGTGCCCAGCGTCGCCCAAACCGCCGTGCCGGCTTACCTTAGCTCCCGCGGTTACGACGCCGCCGCCTTCGGGCATTGGCAATTGGCGGCCGGCCCGGCCCCGGATGCGCCGGGCGTGGCCTCCATCGTGGTTGAGGGGAGCGGCGACCTGGCGCTTCCGGCCGGTCCCGCATTCCAGCCACTGGCAGTTGGACTGCCCGTGCTGGTGGCGGATGGTCTGGCCAGCGAAACCGTCGTACCCACCGCCCTGGCCTGCGCCGCCGGCGCCTGCACCCTCACCGCGGTTTGGTCGCATCCGCATCCCGGCCATTTCACCCTCAGCTCGGCCGACGGCGGACTGCAGGAGGCGGTCAACTACGCCACCGCCCACGGCGGCGGCGTGGTGCAGATCGGGCCGGATTTCGCCGGACCCCTCGGCGTTGCACCGATTACCGCCTTGGCCGCCGGTGATCGCACCACCTTGATCGAGGACTCGCGCGCCGGCGACGCCTGGTATGGTTGGAACGGCGCCAGCTACGCCGCCACCTTCGCCCTCTCCAGCCAGCCCACCTGGTTGGATGTCCGCACCTTCGGGGCCAGCGGCAGCCAGCAGTCCACCACCGCCGCTTGCACTGCCGGCAGCACCGAAGTGAGTCTGGCCGCACCCCTCGATTTCGACAACAGCCAGGGCATTGCCCTGGCGGGATGCGGTCCAGCCCCGTTCGCCGGCGCCTCCTTCCAGCCGCCGGTGCCGGTGGTCGTGAATTTTTGTGGTCAAAACGGCGTGCTGGCCTGCACGCCCGGCACCACCACCTACCGCTACCAGATCGCGGTGGCCGACGCCGCCGAAGGCTTTACCGCCGTCGGCGCCACTGCCGCTACCGCCACCGCTGCCGCCAACCTCGGTTTCGGCTGCTGCAATCTGGTGGGTGGCGCCAACCTCCTGACGTGGAGCGCTCCCGACGGGCTGAACTCCAATAACGATGGCTATCTTGTCTATGGTGAAAAGGCCGGCGACGCAAATTTTCAACTCATCGGCTTAGTCACCATCCCCGGTTACGCCCAACCCTGGCAGCCGAGTACCGCTTACGCCGCCGGCCGCTATGCCCGCCCGCAGGCCGCGCCCAATGGCTCCTATTACGTTGCCCTGACCGGCGGCACCACCGCCGCCACCGAGCCTGCTTGGCGTACGTCCACCCCCACCTGCACCGTCGGGGATGGCTCGGTGACCTGGCAGCGCGTGCCGTTCTCCTGGTTGGACGAATGCACCGACTCGACTGGCCCCACCGCCTGCACCGCCGCCATCAATTGGACGCCCAACTGGGTTCCCCGCACTCCTCCGCTCACACCCTCCCCCGATGTTTGGGTGAGCCAAATCGTAGCTGGCGGTGGTAGCCGTACTCTCACCTTGCAGACTCCGGCGGCCACCACGGCCCCAGCGGCTGCCGCGCTCCACGACGACACAGCGGCGCTGAGCGCCGCTGTCGCCGCCCAGCAGCGCGGCTGCATCCAAATCGCCCCCTCCGGGTACTCCCCTGACGACACCTGCGCGCCGCTGTGGTTTCCCTTAGGCGGCTACAACGTCAGCGGCCCGATTCCGTTTTCCGCAGCGCTGCTCATCCACGGTATTTCGAGCGCCGCCCTCTTTGGCCAGAACCCGTTTCAGCCAATCTTCATCGGCAGTGCCCGCCGCGTCACCGTCGAAGGGCTGCACACGTTCGGCAGCTTGACTCCGTATGCGATCACCGAAGCTTCCGACACCAATGTCTTCTCCTTGAAGGATATTGACGCCCAGTTTGCCACCGATTACGTCGCTGAGTTTCTGGCTTGCGCCAGCGCCAGTTGCGGCGCTTCTGCGGAAATTTCCGGGCGCTTCGTCGGCGACCGGCGACTGGCTTTCAGTTCGATAGATTGGTTGAAGGTGGATCCCCAGACATGGGTCGAGCCCATATTCTCGAACTCCCAACCCTGGGAGGCCCAGATTTATGGCTCGGGCGAGTGGCTCGCCATCAATGGAATGGTCGGCGTGCCCCAGCCTAAGCCGTATGATCGCTGGGTGGATAATTGGAGCGGCAACGTCACTATCGACAACGGCACCCGGCTCGGGAGTGAAAACGGCGGCATGAGCGCGATCTACACCTTCGCTGGCCACGGCGGACCGCCGTCATGGATGGGTTCCAGCCTGGTCATTCGTGACTCGTCCGTCGGCACCGGTTCTGCCGGCGGCGCCGGCAACCCCGCCTCCGGTATTATTGTGGCGCTGAACGGTACCTTCCCCCAACAGGTCACAGTGGAAAGCGACGCCAATTTGGTGACCACCCCCCTTATCGATACCTGCAGCGGCATCAACATTGCCAACGCCAATGCGCCCTGCGTACTGCCGGCGGGCTTTGCCCCCACCAATTTGGATACCGCCTTCAACGACACCCTCAATCAGTCCCAGACGGTTGCCATCCACGCCACCTCCACCTCCAACGCCGGGCTGCGGTGCTTCCCCCTGCAGGCCGCATTGCAGCCTTACGTGCCCGGACCCGCCGCATGCCTGCAGGCGAGCGCGCCGCCCTCTGCGGGCATCTGGCCCACCGGATCGGTGCAGTTCAACAATCCCCACGCCTTCGTTTGGAACCAGAATCCGCAGCCGGGTCAGCCCCTGGGCTGGACCCTGCAGCCCACCGTTCCTGGTTCCACCGTGCGGGCAGCGCCGGTCTGGCAACCCAACCACGGCTATACCTTGGCCGCCTCACCCTTCGGCGAGGGAAGCGATTATGTTACCGACGGCGCGGGCAACGTTTTTTATGTGAGTGCCGTGGCACTGGGCGCCACCTGCACCAGTGCCGCCGCCGCTCCCAGTTGGAACATTGCACGAGCGGGCAACACCACCGCCGACGGAAACTGCACCTGGACCTACGATGCCACCCCGGCTTCGGCGTGGCTCGGCTTCGGGACGGTGTATCCCAACGCCAGCGATACCAGCGTCCGCTTTGTCGGCGCCCTGACCACCACCAACGCAACCTCCGACACCATTGCCGTCGCCGGTCTCACCGTTGCAGGTCACTGTTCGTTGCAAGCAACCAATGCAACCGCTGCCGCGATGTCTGGGGTGACCTGCGTTGCTGCCAGTGGAACCGTGGTCGTCAGCCACCCCGCCGTCGCCGGCGGTGTCTTTAACGTATTCCTCAGTTACCGCTGACCACGCTGCATTTCATGCCAGCATCCTTCGTCATTAGCGGGGGGGAGCTCGGATTCATTGCCGGCGCCCTGGCCCACCACTTGGGCGCCAGTCAGAATTGTGCGCCGATCAACCTACAATTTGTAACAATTCAGACATCAATCAGTCATTCAGCATCCGGCCACCCTAAAATCTACGCCATGAATCAAAGTTGGTGAAAGGGTGTTTCCAATGACTAAAGACACAGCCGACTTCAGCCTTGCCGACGCATTCGCCTTCCAACCCAGCCCCGCCCAGCGCACTCTCTGCCTTGCCGTCCACCGTTACCCGCATATAACCACGGTCCGGCAGTTGTGCCGGCAGTGCGGCATCGGCCGCAGTACCTTTTACCGCTGGTCCAAAAATCCTTATTTCCGCCTCTGGTTCGTCACCGCCGCCGCCGTCTCCGCCACGGCCGGCCACCCCAACGAAGGTCGGCAGGCCTCCCAGCCGCAACCCGGTGTGAAAGCCTCGACTGTAGCCCCACTAGCGTCTTCAGCCGAAAATGGCACATTTCGTGCTGTTTTTCCCGAGTGTCCCACACCCCCGGCGAGCACTCCAGCGGCAGCGTCGCAATCGATTGGCGTGGTCCCATGTCAGCGCTAGCCTGCTCCCAAAGCCAACCCGGGCTCCGCACCCGGCATAGCGCTTGCGCAAGCGTTAACCATCTCATCGAGCCCGACGCCAAGCGCAGTATTCCCAAGCCACAGCAGGACTTAAATTGTCTCACTGAGACAGTTCCGCCCCTCCCTATCTGCCCCGGCTCACGCATTGCCTCGCAACTGGCCGATAATGGTTTTACTGAATGAGCCCCAACGCACATCCCATAGCCGTTACCGGTGCATCCGGTTTCATTGGGAGCGCTCTCACCCGTCATCTCGTGAGCAACAGCCGGGGCCCGGTCTGCGCGGTTGATGATCTAGGCACGAACGACCGCTTCCAAAACCTATCCGGTCTGGCGCTGGCCGACTTCTTCGACTCCAGCGATTTCCTGCGCCGCATCGAGTTGGATCGCGGCCTTCCGCCTCTGCGTGCCATCCTTCACCTCGGCGCCTGCAGCGATACCACCGAGACCAATGGCGATTTCCTGATGCGCAACAACTTCGCCTACACCCGCACCCTCGCGCAGTGGTGCCTGGCCCATGGGGTGCGCTTCATCTACGCCTCCAGCGCCGCCACTTACGGCGATGGCGAACTCGGGTACGACGACGACATTGCGCTGCTGCCGCGCCTGCGTCCGCGTAACAAGTACGCCTACTCCAAGCATGCCTTCGACCTATGGGCACTCGAGCACGGCGCCTTCGCCGGCCCTGGCGCCATCACCGGGCTCAAATATTTCAACGTCTTCGGCCCCAACGAATACCACAAGGGCGATATGCGCAGCATGGTGCTCAAGGCCTACGAACAAATCCAGGCCACCGGCCAGGTGCGGCTGTTCAAATCCCACCGCCCGGATTTCGCCGACGGCGAGCAGAAGCGGGACTTCGTGTATGTTGACGATGCGGTCGCCCTCACCGCCTGGTTCCTTGACCATCCTGCGGCCGCTGGTATCTTCAATGTCGGCGCCGGTGTGGCGCGCACTTGGAACGACCTGGCCCGGGCGGTGTTCGCCGCCATGGGGCGGCCGCCACAGATCGAATATGTGGATATGCCGGAGCCAATCCGCACCGCCTACCAATACTCCACCCGTGCTGATCTAAATCGCCTGCGCGCGGCCGGCTGCCACCTGCCTCTCCGCTCTCTGGAGGATGGCGTGCGGGACTACGTGCAAAACCACTTGGCGGCCACCCAATGAAGTCCGCGACACTGACCTTGCCCAGCCTAAAGCGCCAGCTCCGCACCCTGCGCGGCCGCCGCGTGGCGGTCGTGGGTGACGCCATGCTCGACGAGTTCCTCTGGGGCGATGCCACCCGCATTTCTCCGGAGGCGCCGGTGCCGGTGGTCCTGCTGGCGCACCGCAGCCACTCCCTCGGTGGCGCCGCCAACGTCGCCGCCAACGTCGTCGCCCTGGGCGGCGAGGCGCTGTTGTTGGCGCCCATCGGTAACGATGCGGCCGGAGATCGGTTGCGCGCGTTGGCCGGCGAGAATGGCATCGTTCCGGCCTGGTTGCCGCCGCAATCGGATCGCCCCACGACGGTCAAGCACCGCGTCTTCGCCCGCAACAAACATCTGCTCCGTTTCGATCAGGAAGTCACCGCGCCGCTCCCCCTCGCCGCGACCCGGCAATTACTGGCGGCCTTATCGGCGCTCCCCGCACTCGACGCCGTCATCGTATCCGACTATGCCAAAGGGTGCGTCACCGCCACCCTCGTGAACGGAATCAGCCGCCTCTGCCAGGCTCGCCGCATCCCTTGGTGCGTTGACCCGAAACTCGTGGCGCTCCGCTATCGCGGCGCCACCGTGTTGAAACCGAACTTGGTCGAGCTCGAGCGCATGGCCGGCGCCCCCGTGCCTGACCTCGACCGCCTGCGCCAGGCCGCGGCGCGCGTGCTGCGCCAGCAGCAGTGCCTTCATCTGTTGGTTACCCGCGGACAGCACGGCATGGCCCTGTTCTCGCTCAACCGCGCCGAGGTGTTGATTGGCGGCGGCAGTCAACTGGTCGCCGACGTCACCGGCGCCGGCGATACTGTGAGCGCCGCTTTGGGATTGGGATTG
Organism: Terriglobales bacterium; assembly: GCA_025450725.1. GTDB lineage: Bacteria > Acidobacteriota > Terriglobia > Terriglobales > SCQP01 > SCQP01. The sequence goes on along the minus strand of JANWLQ010000005.1, from coordinate 3,700 downwards.
GCCGCCCGCCTAAGCGTGCTTGAGGCCGCCGCGCTCGCCAACCTCGCCGCCGGCTACGTTGTTGGCGTCCCCGGAACCGCCGTGGCCCGACCCGAAAATATTCTCGCCCAATTGCATTAATCCAACTTTTTGCCCACATTTCGTGCCGCAATGAACGGCGCGGCAGGCGCGACCAGAACGGTTCTGGATGCGCCGGCCGCGCCGTTTTGTCTGTTAAACTAACAACTTCGGCGGCGTAGCTCAGCCGGTTAGAGCGACGGTCTCATAATCCGTAGGTCAGTGGTTCGAGTCCACTCGCCGCCACCAGGCCACACCACGCGCCACGCGAATGAACTCCCTATGAATCCGATCGATTCGCTGTTCCGAGCGAACTTCGAGCGCAGCCAGGCCGTCAAGGCCGCCACGCTCGCGGCGCTGCTGCCCGCCATGCTGCGCGCCGCCGAAGCCATGGTCGCCACCTACCAGGCCGGCGGCAAGGCGATCTTCTGCGGCAATGGCGGCAGCGCCGCCGACGCCCAGCACCTGGCGGCGGAGTTTGTCGGCCGCTATCTGGCCGAACGACGGCCGCTGCCCGCTCTGGCGCTCCATGCCAATTCGAGTTCGCTCACCGCCATCGGCAACGACTACGGCTACGAGCATTCTTTCTCCCGACCGCTTGAGGCATTGGCGCAACCGGGCGACATCGTCATCGGGCTTACCACCTCCGGCAATTCCGCCAACATCATCGAGGCCTTTCGCCGCGCCCACGCACTCGGCTTGACCACCATTGGCATGACCGGCCAAGGCGGAGGTAAGCTGCGTGAGCATACCGATATCCTGCTCGACGTCCCCAGCCGCGAGACGCCGCGCATCCAGGAGTGTCATATTTTGATTGGCCATTGCTTATGCGAAGCCGTCGAGAAGGCGCTGTTTGCCTGAGCGTCGCTTCGTAGTTATAGGCGCGCGCGGCCAGTTGGGCCAGGAGTTCTTGCGCGTTCTCGGCGAGCGTGCCGTTGGCCTCGATCGTTCCGAGCTTGAACTCGGCCACGGAGTCGAGGCCCTCGCCCGCGTCCTCGCCCCGCTGCGCCCGGTCGCCATCATCAACGCTTCCGCGTTTAACCAAGTGGATGCCGCTGAAACGCAGCGTCGCGCCGCGCTCGCCGCCAACGCCCTGGGACCCGAAGAATTGGCTCAACTCTGTGCCCAACGCGACTGGCCGCTGGTGCATTTCAGCACGGACTATGTGTTCGGCGCGGACGAACTCGCCCGGCTGCGCACCGAAGCCGACCCACCCGCGCCGATCAACTTCTACGGCTATTCAAAGCTAATCGGCGAAACCGCGGTGCTCCGCGCTCATCCACGAGCGCTCGCCATTCGTGTTGCCCATCTCTTCGGTGGCCATTCGCTCGCCGCCGGACGCGCCAATCTGGTCGAGCGATTCGTCGAACTCGCGCGGCAAGGCAAGCCCATTTACGCCACCCGCGGCCAAGTGCTCAATCCCACCTCGGTCATTGACCTTGTTCCCCGCTGCCTGGAATTGCTCGACCGCCAAGATTACGGATTGTTTCACCTAACCGGTGAGGGTACCTGCTCGGCCATTGAATTCGCCAATGAGGTTCTGCGCCTCAGCGGCCTGGCAACCGTGATCGTCGAAGTTGATCAGGATGCCCGCCCGGCGCGCCGCGCCCGCCACACCGCGCTCGAGAACAGGCGTTGGAATACAACCCACACCGCGCCCCTGCCGCACTGGCGCGAATCGCTGGCGAGCTACCTTTCCCAACCTCAGTTCACGTGAATGCTGCCGCTGGCGGCGTGCGCGTCCAGCGTGGCCGTGACCGTGCCGCCGCCGCTTTCGCCCAGAACGCCCTCCCAATGATGGCGTTCAATCCGACCCTGGGTACGCACGGGATGGTTGATGTAAATGCCACCCGAACCTGTATCCAGCCGCACGTTGGCCACCGTCTGCGCCGGCAGCGATAGCCGAATTCCGCCCGAGGCGGTTGAGAGATCCCAACGGTGCTGACCCGCCAGCTCGCCCCCCACCCGGATCGTCCCGCTCGAAGCCCGCGCCTCGAGATCCCCGCTCACCTGGTCGAGTTCCATGCCGCCGCTCGCGGTGTGCAGATCGCCGCCGTGATCGAGCCGCCGCACGCTGATGTGCCCGCTCCCGGTCGACGCGCTCAGCCGGCCGCCGACTTCGTTGCCCTCAATCGAGCCGCTGCCGGTGCTGAGCCGTGCATCGCCGCTCACCCGGTCAAAGCTGATCCGCCCGCTGCCCGTCTGCGCGCGCAGGTTGCCGCCCACGTCGCTCACCTGCAAGCGTCCCGAGCCCGCCTCCAGTTCCGCGCCGCCGGTAATTCCGCCCACGTCAATCGCGCCGGAGCCGGAGTGCGCCCGTACTTGCGTGTCCACCGGCGTCGTGATTACGTAGGAAATCGACAGGTGGTCGCCCCAGCCGAAATCCACGCTTTTCCGCAGAGTGTGGATCACCACCGCATTGCCGGTTTGCTCGATCGGGGGATTGTTCTCGATCTGTTTTACCCGCCCCATGTCGGGGCTGGCAAACCAGCCGTCACTCTGCCGGATGGTCGCATCAACCGTAATCGTCTTTCCCTCGCCGCGGGTAATGCTGATTGAGCCCGAACCGGTCGAGACGTCCAGCGTGACCCCGCCCGAAACGTTGAAGGTTCGGTGAAAGCTTCCCACCACGTCGTCGCCATGGGCCGGATTAACCGCCATACCCAACGCGGCGGCACAGGAAAGGGCAAATACTACGGTTGAGTTCATAGCTAATCTTGTTTACGCGCCAGCCCCCAAAACAGTTCCCCATTCGGTGGTTTAATCCGCCGCCGTCAACTGCTCGCCGCCGGGAAGGGAAGCCCATTTTTCGAGCAACGTGAGGCTGGCCGCATAGTCGAGCTCGCCCAGGCCTTCCTCTGCGGCGACCGCATAAACCTCCTCGACCGTCTCCAGCGCCGGCAGTTTCACCCGCATCTCGCGCGCATGGTCGAGCATGAGGTGAATGTCCTTTAGCATCAGCCGCAAGGGAAAATTGGCCCTGAAGTCGCGGTGCTCGATGGCCCCCGTTTTGTAGTCGCTTACCCCGCTGCGTAGCATGGTGGCGCCAATGATCGAGAGCATCTGCTCTGGCGCCACGCCGGATTTCTCCGCCAACACCAGTCCTTCACTCAGGCCCTGGTAAATCAGCACAATGTTCAGGTTCATGGCCAGTTTCGCCGATAGCCCCATGCCGTTGCCGCCAATCTGAAACACTCGCTGTCCCATCGCCTTGAATAGCGGTTCGAGCGTCTGGACCGCCTCCTCTGGGCCACCAACGATAAATACCAACTGCCCGGCTTCGGCGCCCTTGCGCGAGCCCGTTACCGGGCAATCCACCATCGTCGCCCCGCACTGCTCCAACTCCTGCGCCAATTCGCGGCTGGCGCGGGGTGAGATCGTGCTTGAGTCCGCTACTAATTGCCCGCGCTGCGCATGGGCAATCACTCCGTCCGGCCCACGCAGCACCGATTCCACCGCCGCCGTATCGCTCAGGCACAACCAAACTACGTCAGCACCATCGGTGCCCTCACCGGGACTTCCCACCCAGGTTGTGCCCGGAATCTCGGCCTTCTCCCGCGTCCGGTTCCAGACCCGCACCTCGTGGCCGGCCTTGGCCAGATTCGCAGCCATCGGTGCGCCCATGATGCCCGTTCCCAAAAAT
>JANWLQ010000004.1 GCA_025450725.1 Terriglobales bacterium | reverse complement strand
AGCTGGTCCATGTGCCGCCGCTGCTGGGCCAGGTAGCCTTCGAACTTAATACCGGTTTCAATGGTCTTGCACTCCCAACCGCCGGGGTCGGCGGCTTGCTGTTCGGCCATGAGCGCGGGCAGCTCGGTGCTCAGCCAGGGCAGGAACTCCTCCAGCCGCGCTTCGGGGCGTTTCAGCTCCTGCGCGGCCGGGCGCCCGTCGCCCGGGCGGCGGTGCGTCTGCAAAAAGTCGGAAAGGGCGGTGATGCGCGCCTGCTTGGCTTCAAATTGCTTCCAGCGCTCGTCCGTAACCAACCCCACCCGGCGGCCGATGGGCGTGAGGCGGGCATCGGCGTTGTCAATGCGTAAATGGAGGCGGAACTCGGCCCGGGACGTGAACATGCGGTACGGTTCGTCCGCGCCCCGCGCGATAAGATCGTCCACCAGCGTACCGGTGTAGGCCTCGGTGCGGCTCAGCACCAGCGGCGGCTCGCCCCTGACTTGCAGCGCGGCGTTGATGCCGGCCATCAGACCCTGGCAGGCGGCTTCCTCATAGCCGGAGGTGCCGTTGATCTGGCCGCCGAGGAAGAGACCGGCGATCTTCTTGGTCTCAAGCGTGGGCCGCAGCTCGGTCGGCTGCACGAAATCGTACTCAATGGCGTAACCGGGGCGGAGCATCGCCGCCCGTTCAAGGCCGGGGATGCTGGCGATCATACGCATCTGCACGTCGGCCGGCATGGAGCTCGACATTCCGTTGACGTAAACCTCATCGGTGTCGAGGCCCTCGGGTTCGAGAAAGATCTGGTGCCGGGTCTTCTCCGGAAACTTCACCACCTTGTCCTCAATGCTGGGGCAGTAGCGCGGTCCGACGCCGGCAATTTGGCCCGAGTAGAGCGGGCTGCGGTGGAGATTGTCGCGCACCGCCTGATGGGTTTCGAAGTTGGTGAAGGTGCTGTAGCAGAGCACCTGCTCGCGCTCGATCTTCGCCGTCATAAAGGAGAACGGCGTCGGTTCGGGGTCGCCGGGCTGGGGCGTGAACTGCGTCCAGTCAATGGTGCGGCCATCAAGGCGGGGCGGCGTGCCCGTCTTGAGGCGTCCGCAATCGAAGCCGAGCAGCTTCAAGGATTCGCCCAGAAGCTGGGCCGCGGCTTCGCCGCCGCGTCCGGCGGAGTAGGTGGTGTCGCCAACGTGGATGAGCCCGTTGAGGAATGTGCCGGTGGTGACGACCACGGCTGAGGCACCGACTTCGCCGCCGTCGCGCAACTTCAGTCCGCTGACACGGCGCTGGCCGGCGGCGTTGTGAATGATCAGGTCAGCCGCTTCGCCGCGCCGGATGTGCAGGTTCGGCTGGGCGCGCAGCACCGCCTGCATGTGCCGGCGGTACTGCTTCTTGTCCGCCTGGGCGCGCGGAGACCAGACCGCCGGTCCGCGCGAGGTGTTGAGCAAGCGGAACTGGATGCCCACGGCATCAATGACTTGGCCCATGACGCCGCCGAGCGCGTCAATTTCGCGGACAAGATGCCCCTTGGCGATGCCGCCCACGGCGGGGTTGCACGACATCTGCGCGATCAGCTCCGGGTCGAGCGTGAACAGCGCGGTGCGCAGCCCCATGCGCGCCGCCGCCATGGCCGCCTCGCACCCAGCGTGGCCACCGCCGACCACGGCGACGTCGAACTGTTCGCGTGCAGGCATGCTCTATCATTTTAGCTGGTGCCGGTGAAATGCGTATTACGCAGCCTGGCGGTGGACGAATTGCTGCGGCGCTCGCTTGCGCACGGGCCTGCTAACTGTTGTCTCTCTGCCCGCTGACGCTCGCCGGGTCACCACCCGTCGTGTGCGGCAGTTGGAAGCAGCGGAACATTGAACCGCCGAGCGCCGCCAGCGCGTCGCATTACCGTGGTACTATAAGGTCATGGCGATTGCGCAATCACGGCTGACGGCACAAGGGCAAATATCCGTACCTGCCGAGGTGCGGCGTCGGCTTGGCGTAGGTCCTGGCGAGGTAATTGAATGGGAGGCGCGCGGCGACGACGTACTGGTACGCCGAGCCGCGCGCTATACATTTGAGGACATGCATCGTGTTCTATTTCCGAATGGGCCACCGCCGCGTCGTTCGCTGGAAGAGCTAAAGCGCGCCCCAGCCAGCTACGTCCGCGCGCGGCATGCGCGTGCGTCACAGTCGGGCCAACCGAAACGGAAGAATGCTGGCGATTGACACCAATGTGCTTGTGCGGCTCATTGTGGCTGACGATCATTCGCAATATTTAACCGCGCAACTTGCAGTGGCACGCGGAGCTTGGGTCCAGACGCTGGTGCTCGCCGAGGCGGTGTCGGCCTTGAGCTCCGCATACGAATTCGGGCCGGCCGAACTAATATTGGCACTTGAAATGCTGCTTCAACACGCCCAAATCTTACTGGAAGATTCCGACGCCGTCCGAAACGCGTTGGCGCAATTTCGGATTAAGCCGGCGTTGGGGTTTTCCGATTGCCTGATTCTGGAATTGGCCCGCAAGCGCGGCCACCTGCCGCTCGCGACATTTGATCGCGACCTCGCGCGTTGCCCTGGAGCGGTCGCGCTCTAACCTTATGCCCAACGACACAGCATGGCACGCCGCGGGGTTGCTGTTTGAGAACTGCAACTGCCAACTGGTGTGCCCAGGGCATATTCACTTCACCCAGCTTTGCACCCACGAGCGCTGTCAGGGGTACTGGGCGATTCGGTTTGAGTCGGGGCAATTTGGCGCAACTCCGCTTGGCGGGCTGCGGGCGGTGGTGATCTACGACACGCCCCAGCTCATGAGCTCGGGCGAATGGACCGAAGGTCTTTACATCGACCCCGTCGCCGATAACGCGCAGCGGGCGGCGCTCGAGGCGATCCTGAGCGGCGCAGCCGGCGGTCCGTGGGAGGTGCTCGGCCGCTTCGTGGCTCATCGTCTGCCGACCCAATATGTCCCGATCGAGATCACCGAAGAGGACGGCACCAAAGCTGTGACCATCGCTGGACGCCTGCGCTCAGTTATCGCTGCCATTCGCGGACGCGACCGCAGCCAGCCGGTGCGCTTCGAGAATATTTACAACCAAATCCATAACCCCTCGCAGGTGCTCGCGCGCGGCGATACCGATTACCATGATGGCTCGCAGGGTCCGCTGCGGATTGAAAACCGCGGCAGCCATGGCCTCTGGTCTCAATTCAGCTGGAAAGTGGAATGAACGGCTTTTTCGTCTCCGCCACCGTCTGGCAGTTGATGATGACCGTGATGATGGCGCCCACGGCATTGCCCTGGCTGCGCGCGGCGCGGCAGTTTGCGCCGGCCGGAACGGCGGCGGCGGGGACGCGCTTTGCCTCCGGATATTTCGTGTCCTGGCTGCCCTTCATCGCGGCGCTGGCCGCCGCGCAACTCGCGCTCGGTTCTACTCTTTCAGCCCACGCGCGCGCGCTCATCTTGCTGGGTGCCGGCTTGTACCAGTTTCTGCCGATCAAAAGCGCATGCCTGCGCCATTGTCGCAACCCCATGACTCAGTTCCTGGGCCAATGGGACAACGGTCCCCGCTCACTCTTGCGGCTGGGCGTAGATCATGGCCTGATCTGCCTCGGCTGTTGCTGGGCCTTAATGGCGACTGCCCTGGCGCTGGGCATGATGAACTACGCCTGGATGCTGACCCTGGCGCTGGTGACCTTCGCGGAACAAACGCTACCTAATACCGAGTGGCTGCGCCCCGTTTTGGGTGGAGCGCTATGCCTGGGGGCGATCCTAGTCGCGGTCGCGTGGTAAAATCGTTGTTCTGGGAAGGGCGAGTAGCTCAGCTGGGAGAGCGCCGCGTTCGCAATGCGGAGGCCAGGGGTTCGATCCCCCTCTCGTCCACCAACCTTTTGATTTATATTACCTGGCTCGGCCTTGCATTATTACTTGCCGGCTTAATACTCGGCTTTCTGCCGATGCTGCCTGCCACTGCGGCTGTGGGGACGTTGCACGGCTTTCCACCTGGTCCTGCCTGGCATTTCTACGCCCTGGCCGGGCTCGGCGTTGCGTTGATGCTTGCCGCCCGCGGGAAGTAGCCGCTGCGGACCCGCTTTGAATCCAACCTAAGCGATGGGCCCCTTTGCGCGCATTTTCCTGATCGTCCTCGATAGCGTTGGTATCGGCGCCATGCCCGACGCCGACAAATACGGCCCCTACGACGCTGCCAGCGACACACTCGGCCACGTGCTCGCCGCCTGCCCGACGCCGCTGCCCTGCCTCGAGTCGCTCGGCCTCGGCCATATCCGTCCGCTGCCCGGCATCGCCAGCGACCAACCCCCCCAAGCATGTTTTGGCAAATGCGCGCTCCGCTCCGACGGTAAGGACACCACCACCGGCCATTGGGAGATGGCCGGCATCATTCTCGACCCCGGCTTCCCGGTTTTTCCGAATGGATTCCCGACCGGCCTAATCGCGGCTTTCGAGCACCGCATTCGCCGCCGCACTCTGGGCAATGAAGCGGCCAGCGGCACAGAGATCATTCAGCGCCTGGGCCCCGAGCATCTGCGCACCGGTTCGCCCATCATCTATACTTCGGCCGACAGCGTCTTTCAAATCGCGGCGCATGAGGAATGCATTGCATTAACCGAGCTGTATTCCATGTGCCGGCAGGCGCGCGAGCTGCTCCAGGGCGAGTGGCGGGTGGGGCGGGTGATTGCGCGTCCGTTCGTGGGCGATACTGTGCACGGCTTTACCCGCACCCGCAATCGCCACGACTATGCCGTGCCGCCGCCCAACGGCATGCTGCTCGACCTGCTCTCCGCCGCCGGCGTTCCCGTGTTCGGAGTGGGAAAGATCTCCGACATTTTTTTGGGTCGCGGCATCACCAACTCCGTCCCCATTAGCTCCAATGCCGATGCGCTGGAAAAAACGCTGGCGTTGATGCCCACCTTTAAGCGCGGCCTGGTCTTCGTCAACCTGGTTGACTTCGACATGCTGTACGGTCATCGCAACGATGTTGCCGGCTACGCCACCGCTCTCGCCGAGACTGATCGGTACCTGGCGAAGATTGTCGCCGGCCTGGAGCGCGATGACTTGCTCATCCTCACCGCCGACCATGGCTGCGACCCGACCACCGCCTCCACCGACCACTCGCGCGAATTCGCGCCGCTGCTCGCCTTTGCCCCCGGGCGCCCGAGCCGCGACTTGGGCACGCGTCAGTCGCTGGCCGACGTGGGCCACACCGTCGCCGCCAACTTCATCGCCGCAAACTTCAACCTTAGTGCGATGCCTGGCCTTTCGTTTTTGACAAGCTGAGCAAGTTGGCGAAGATCCGATAGCCGCCGGGCACTCCTTCCGCCAGTTGGCGGTAAAGCGCCAGGCCTTCATAAACGTAGACGCCTTTGCCGTAGGCAGCATACAGGAGTCCGCCTTCTTGCGGCGCCTGGTCGGGATCGTGCATCTCAACCAGCGGCACGTAGTGCGGATCCCAGCTCGCTATGAACCCGTGGCCGCGCTCCTCCACCCAGCCGGCAAAGTCGTCGGCGGTAATCTTGTTGGGCTCGCTCATCACCGGGTTTCCGGGCTGCAGGATGCGCACCGCCGACTTTTCATCCACTACGGTCGCGCCGTTGCCGCCCAGTTTGTAGGGGTAGGGGCCGAAGTCGTGGTCGAACTGGGACGTTTCGTACTGCACAATGACGACCCCGCCCTGCTTGACGTACTCGAGCAAACGCCCGTTGTTGGTGACCAGATCCGGGCGCGCGGCATAGGCGCGAATCCCCAGCACGATGGCGTCGTAGGCGTGAAGGTCGCCCGCCGCCAAATCGCGCGGGCCCAGAAAATGCGCGTGGACTCCAAGGTTTTCCAGCGACTGGGGAACGTTGTCGCCGGTGCCGGTGACATAGCCGACGTTAAGCGCGCCCGGCTGACCCGCGACGGTGACGTGAACGCCGCGCGTGAGGTAGGCGGCGGGCGCATAGAGGTTCGAGGGCCGCAGCCCGGTATAGCCGACCGTCTTGTACCCTTCTTCGTAACTCAATCCGTTGTAATGAGCGACGGCGGTGATGGTATAGCTATCCGTGGTCACGGCGGTGGGCT
>JANWLQ010000003.1 GCA_025450725.1 Terriglobales bacterium | reverse complement strand
CCGGACATTCTGAACCGCATCCAGGCGAAAGAGATTGTCGCCCGGTTCCAGACCCAGGTGCTGGAGATTCAGCCCGAGGGGGTGCGCGTGCGCGGACCTGAAGGCGAAGCCACCATAGCCGCCGATTTCGTTTTCCCTCTAATCGGCTATCATCCCGATTTCGATTTTCTTCAAGCGTGCGGCGTGGCGCTGGGAGAAAACATGCGCCCGGTCTGCGATCCGGAGTCGTATGAAACCAATGTCCCCGGCCTGTACCTGGGCGGCGTCGTCGTGGCGGGCCGCAACACGTCGGAGATTTTCATCGAGAACGGACGCTTCCACGGCAAGATAATTGTTGACCACATTCGGGCCACGCAGGCATGACCACCGAAAAAATCTACAAGATTGAAACCACGCTCGACGATGAGAGCCCGCAGGTGATTGGCTACGTTCTCGAACGCGCTCTGGAATTGGGTGCGCTCGACGCCTACACCGTGGCGGCACAGATGAAAAAGAACCGTCCCGGCGTGTTGCTTACGCTGCTGGCGCGCGCCGCCGACCGGGAGGTCTTGACCCGCCTGCTGCTCACCGAAACCACCACTCTTGGCGTGCGTGTCGAGCCCTCCAATCGGGTGGTACTGAAGCGGAAAGTGCACACGGTTGAGACCAAATACGGTCCGATCCGCGTCAAGGTCGCGGCCGGAAAAGCCGTGCCGGAATACGAAGATTGCCGTTCCGCCGCCCGCCGCGCCGGGGTGCCGCTGCGAATTATCTTACAGTCTATTAGTCTAGCTAGTAAATAACGATTCAGACTGACAAATTCTCACGTAGATGCAACATTTCCATTGACTTCCGTCTGCGAAAAATTTATAACACAGTGTGAGCGTGCAGTTTTGGACATCTACTGTGCGCCGTGGAAAAACGGAGGATATATGACGGTTGCAAAGTGTTGTGGGCGAACATTGAAAACGTTCGCGCTAGCGTTGTTCATGATGACGGTCGCCGGCATGGCCCAGAGCCTAACCACCGGCGCGCTTGCTGGAACCGTAACCGATCCCTCTGGAGCATCCATCCCGGGCGCCAAAGTGACGGCCACCAGCATCACAACTGGCGCGGTGCATAGCACCCAGTCGCAGGGAAATGGCAGCTACCTAATCCCGCTGCTCGAACCAGGGCAGTATGCGATAACGGTGGAGAAGACCGGCTTCACAACGGCCAAGCAGGCGGGCGTGGGCGTGTCCACCAGCGCGACCAATTCACTGAACTTTAAGTTGCAGGTTGGGGCGGCCGCCACCACGGTCGAAGTCACGGGCGAAGCGCCGCTGCTTCAGCCCCAAAACGCCAATACCACCACCACGCTCGACACAAAGGCAATCGAGAATCTTCCTAATCCGGGCGGCGATATCACCATGCTGGCCCAGATAGCGCCGGGCGCCTCCATGCACGTGCAGGGTGGCGGCGGCACGGCGGGCTTGAGTTTCAATGGCGTGCAAGGCAATGCGGTTGAGTACACCCAGGACGGCATGGACGTGAACGATCCTTTTAACAACGACAACAACTCCGGTGCGAGCAACATGCTGCTGGGGCAGAACGGCGTGCAAGAGGTCAGCGTCAACACCAGTTCGTACTCAGTGGACCAAGGGCGTATGTCGGCCGGACAGGTGAATTACATCAGCAAGCCGGGCGGCAACAACTTCCATGGCGACTTGCAGTATCAATGGAATGGGCGCGTGTTGAATGCTTATGATTTCTTCACCAAATCAACCCCGGTGGCGCTTGGCGGACCGGTGCCTGCCAAGCCTTTCGACAACGTGAACAACTGGGCGGCTGGAATCGGCGGACACATCATTAAGAACAAGCTTTTTTTCTTTGTGGACAGCGAAGGCACCCGCATTGATTTGCCCAATGTGATCAACTTCACCGTTCCGACGCCCGCCTTCGAAGCTTACGCTAAGCAGCAACTTGCGTTGGGCGGTTATGACACCACGTCATCACTCAAGCAGGGCAGCCAGTTCCGCTTCCTGCCGGCGGAGACTGGCGCCAACGCCCCTGTGGGCATTGACGAGTCGGCCTGGCAGAACCACATCATCGGACTGTACGGCAACACCGCTCCCGGCACTCGCAATGGAAGCCAGATCACGCAGGGCACGGCGCGCAAGTTTGGCTGTAATCTCGATCCACAATTCGTTACCGCCCAGAACCCTTTGGGCGTCGATCCCAGCTACAACCCGCAGGTGAACCCGACTTCGTCCAGTGGTTCGAACCCGAGCCCCAGCGATACCGGATGTGTAAATACTGGTATTTTCACCGGCGCCGCCAGCACGCCGGAGGAGCTGACCAGCGTTCGCCTCGATTACAACCTGAACCAGAACAACACACTCTGGGGCAAGTTCCTTGATGACCGGGGATTGCAAACCACCGGCATTAACGCTGTCAATCCGATTTTCAACGAGGATTCAAACCAGCCGCAGCGACAGGGCGTGCTGGATTATACCCACGTTTTCACTCCCACTCTGACCAATGATGCCAGTACCGGCTTCCTCTGGTATAGCGCGATTTTCAATTTCAACACGCCGGCAGCGGAACACGCGGCCTTGGATGGAATTGGCCAGGTGGCGACACCATTTACCGGGTTTGGTTCCCGTAGTTTCCCTCAGGGCCGAAACGTTACCCAATATCAATTCATTGACAACCTGACCTGGACTCACGGCAATCACTCCTTCAAGGTGGGCGAGAATTTCCGGCGCGAGCTGGTGAACGACCACCATTTCGCGGAGACGTTTGCGAGCAGCAGCGTCGGCGATTTCGCTGAGTTCGAATATGCGGCCGCCAATTCCGCTAACCAGAACTTTGCCCGCACTTCAGTCGAACAGTTCAAGAGCTTTTCGACCGATTTGTACGCCGGGGATGTATGGCAGATCCGGCACGATCTGACGCTGACGTATGGCATTCGCGCGACCCACAACTCGAACCCAGTGGATCGCGCACCGCTGGAGGGCATTTACCAGGATTTCACCACCTTTGCCCACCCCAATGTCAATAACGGCGGCAACCTGGCGACTCCGCCGAACAGCATTTTCACGGCGCGCACGGCGCTGTGGAATTCGGTGCCATTCGCAGTGTGGCAGCCGCGCGCATCGCTCGCTTGGCAACCGCATGCGAATACCTTGGTCAAGGCGGGTTTCGGCATGTTCTCTCAAGTGGCTGCGACGAGCGGTGCCGAGACGCTGGCGCGCAACCCACCCTTCAATCCGACCTTCAGCGCAGGCTTCGCCCGCGGCAATCTGGGGGCCAACGGCTCCGCCGCTGGATGCACTCAGGCTGGTGGCAGCAACCCGCAATGCGGATTCCTCTGGGATCCGACGCTGCCGGGCAGCGCAGTGAGCGCGGTCGCGGCCGGCAATGCGCAGTTCCAGGCCAACTTCACCGGCGGTGCGTCCTCTTGCGCGCTTCCGGGCGTCAATAAGCTGAACTGCGTTCCGCAGGCGGCTATCAATGCGTTTCCGCTCTCCGGCCTGAAACCGCCGATGGTGTACAACTACAGCCTGTCGGTGCAACAGCAATTGGGCCGCAGTACTGCGGTTTCGGTCGGGTATGTAGGCACGCGCTCGCAACACAATCCCTATACGGTGGACGACAACGGCTATCAAGTGGCCTGCGCCGGCTGCTTTGCGCCATTTCAATTCAGTCCGAACGGCAGCCTCGGTGCGCCGGACGCGCGCTTCTTCGGTTACAGCCAAACCCGCTATGACGGCTACGGTCGGTATGACTCAATGCAGGCTGCATTTAATCAACGCCTGTTCCATGGACTGACTATTAATTTGAACTACACGTGGAGCCATTGTTTGGACGCTGGCTCTTCGGGACGGGCCACGCCGTATCTAGATGGATCGGGCCTGTCTAATTTCTATTACGATTGCCAACATGACATCACCCATGTGGCCAACGCGAACTATACCTATCAACTGCCGGTGCACGCCTCCGGCTTCGTGGGAAAGCTCGTGAATAGCTGGCAAGTCTCCGGTGCCACATTCTCCCAAGGCGGCGAGCCGCTGTTCATCGAGGACAATGGAGGCTCCAGCATGGGCGGCCTTTTGCAGCAAAGCACCGGCCCGCGCGCTGGATTTGTCGTCAAGGGGGTCAATCCATACGCCAAGAACGTTTACATTGGCAACGTGGCTACCGGAACCAATAACTGCATCGCCGGCCAGAACGCTGGCCCACAGGGATGCTTCAACGTTACCCAGCCCGGGCAGGTTCAGTGGCTGAATCCATTGGCAATCGAATCAGTCGTCGACGGCAACACAGGGACCTGCTACAACCCGAGCACGAATTCAGAACAGAATGATGCCGCTTCCTGCCAGTTCTTCGGAAACAATGGCACCACACTGCGTGGGCCTGGCTTCCAATGGACTAATTTCGACGTATCAAAGACGGTGCAGGTGAGCGAGAAGATTGGGCTTCGGCTCGACTTCCAAGCCTACAACCTGTTTAACCATCCAAACTTCGCCAACCCCGACAGCGACACTGCCGGCAATAATCAAGTCTTTGGCAATACCTTTGCGGGCGGTCGGAACATCCTGGATGCAAGCGGTGCCAGCCTCGATCCGACCATTAGCGGTAGCGGGGCAATCCGGCAGATGGCCTCGCCCAACAACGGCTTGCTCGGCCAGAATGGTGGCGACAGCGCGCCGCGCATGATCGCCTTCCAGGCCAAGATCGTGTTCTAGATCAACACGGGTTTGTTTGATGGAAAGGATGTCATTATGAATAAAAAATTCTCGCTTGCCGTGCTTTCATTACTTCTAGCGGTTTCGGTGATGGGTTTCAGCCCATCACCGGCGCCGCGAGCCCCGAACGCAAAGCCACTGGTCCCAACGTGTTTCGAGTGCTGGACGACACTTTGCGGATTGCCTGGAAACGGCGCTGAGATACATTACCGCTGCAATACCCCGGATTGTCAGCCGTTGTGCCTTAGCCAGGGGTACCATTGCTGCGATTCAACTAATTGCGAACGCACAAATAGCCAAGCATACTGCTACAATGGCGTCTATGCCGAGTGCGACTGGTACAATGCGTGCATAGACCAGGATGAATCGGATGTAATCCAGTGTGACGGCTGTGACTCGTAATACGACCTCCAGTCAGCCCATAGCGCCGTGTCTCAAAGAGAGATCGCTAATACAGCCTATAGCCTTTCTTGCATTGCTCTTGCTAGGCAGCTCCGTCAGTGCGCAACAAAGTGTCAATTTCGTTGAACCACATGGGCCAATCAAGATAACGAAAATTATGCGGGCGACCGCTGGCAGCATATCGTTCAGTTTTGATGCTGCAAACACTGGCGACAAGCCAATCGCCGGGATTATTTTCGCGATAAAGTATTTCGACGAAAGCGGCAAGGCTCTCGGTGGCCCAAGCCCGATCATTGCAAAATCGCTTGTTTTTGGTTCGCAAGAGCCATCTTGGTCGACCGGCAAAGGGCCTTCCGTTACCGCGCCTCTAAATACGCTCGGCCGAGGAATCCCAAAGCGAGCTGATATAGGTATAGACTGGGTACTCTTTAGCGACGGCAGTTCTTGGGGACCCGATTCGAGGCACTTGTCGCGCGTACTTCAGGGCATGCGAACCGGGGCGAATCTTGAGCGATCAAGGCTTCGCACTATTCTTAAAGCGAGAGGCCCAGCAGCAGTGGCGAAAGATCTTGATCGATCGAGCAGCGCTGGCATTATCCATTGACATTGAATCGTGCGCCGCGTATGATCGCCTTCCAAGCCAAGATCGTGTTCTAAAAGTTATCGCATCCTGACCCCAACGGGCGGAGTAAGCGCGAGCTCACTCTGCCCTTTGGCTTTTTCTAGCTGAAACCGTGCCATACTTTTGGGGACTTTGCGGCCGGTATGGACCTACGCACCCTGCTCTTCGCCAATCTCGTACTGCAGGTGAGCTGCGCCCTAGGGTTGTCGTTCATGGGGCGGCGGGTGCCTGGCTTTCGGGGCCTGTCCTGGTTCGCCATTGCCTACACCTGCGCCGCCGTTGGCATCATGGGGGTGGTGCAGGGAGACGCCTACCATTTTGGCTGGCTTGCGGTGGCGGGGCGCTGCATTGTGCTGCTCAGCGCAGTGCTGCTGACTCAGGGCGTGGCGGAGTATTCCTTGCCCGGCTCCAGCGCGCTGGGTTGGGGCTGGTTCCTGCTCGCGGTTTGTGGCGCGTCCGAGGTGTACTTTCTGGTTCATGGCCCCGCCGGCGCCGTCTCCGGTGTAGTGGCGTTTTGTGTTGCCTTCGCGGCGCAGATCACTATCGCCGTCATGCTTTTGTATGCCCATGACCAGGCCGCCGAGCGCGCCGCCTGCCGATTTGCCGCGGTATTGCTGTCGTTGATCGCGGCGCTCTTTCTCATTCGCGCATTGTCGGTGCCGGTGCGGTTGAATGCGGTCACCCTGCTGTCCGCCGATGCCATGCGTTTTAGCGGTGTGGCGATCTATATGCTGCTCAGCGTGGCACTGGCGTTCGCGTTTGTCTGGATGGTCACCGCCCGCCTGCGCCACCAGCTCGAGACCCAGGCCCGCATGGACGCCCTCACCGGCGTTCTCAATCGTGGCGCGCTCGAGATCGTTGTCGCTGGGGAGATGGCCGCCTGCCGCGCTCGATCCGTGCCGCTGACCGTGCTGGCGCTCGATCTGGACCGGTTCAAGAATCTCAATGATCAATTCGGCCATGGCGCCGGCGACGCCATGCTGGTAGCAGCGGCCCGTCTGCTTAGCCGCAGCGTGCGCGACACCGACATGGTCGCCCGTTTCGGCGGCGAGGAATTCATTGTCGTGCTCAGCGGCCGCACTGCGGCGCGCGGCTTCGAAATTGCCGAGCGTCTGCGTGAGCGCATCGCCGCCCTCGAGGTCGTTTACGAAGGCCACTCGCTCGGCGTCACGGCTAGCTTTGGAGTCTCCACCATGCGCACGGGCGACGGCTGGAACGATCTGCTGCGCCGCGCCGATCGCGGTCTCTACCGCGCCAAGCAAGCCGGCAGGAACCGCGTCAGTCTGGACGAACCGGAAGCCGAGCCCGTCCACCCTCCGCACCTGCCCGGCCAGCCATCGTTTACCTGAAGTCCGCTAGCCGCCGCTGGCTAGTTGGCGCAGGTACCGCACCATCGCCGGCGCGGTCCAGTCGGCGGCGCTGACCAGTTTGCGCCGAACCTGCCCGCGCGGGTCAATGATGTAGGTCTCCGGAATCTGTACCGTGCCGTAGCGGTGCATGATGCCGGCCGATGGATCGCGCGCGGTGGGGAAGTGGATCTGAAACCGGCTCAGAAAGGTCTGGTACGAAACCGGATCCTGATCAATCGAGACGCCCAAGACCACGACCTTGCCTTGCGGAAACTCCCGCGCCAGCGCGTTCAGCGCCGGCGTCTCCTCGATGCAGGGCGGGCACCAACTCGCCCAAAAATTGAGTAACCGCACCCGGCCGCGGAAGCTCTCGAGCGTTACCCGTTGCTGATTGGCGAGGGTCAGCGCAAACGGCGGCGCCGCGCGGCCCGGCAGCGCGCGCGCGCCGCACCCGGCCAGCAGCAGACAACTCAGGATTACGATAGCGCCGCGCACGCCCCAGAATACAATACTTGCATGGACAACCACGAGATCGTGCGCAGCCTGATTGAGCGCTTGGGTGAAGATCCCCAACGCGAGGGGCTCCGGCGAACCCCGGAGCGCTTCTTCAAGGCCATGGAGTTTCTCACCAGCGGCTACAAGGCCGACGTTGAGGCCTTAATGCAGCGCGCACTGTTTACCGTCAATTACGACGAGATGGTGATTGTTCGCGACATTGAGGTTTTCAGCTTATGCGAACATCACCTCCTGCCTTTTTACGGTCGCTGCCATGTCGCCTACCTGCCTCAGGGCAAGGTGCTGGGGTTGAGCAAGATTCCGCGCTTGGTTGACGCCTTCGCCCGCCGCTTGCAGGTGCAGGAGCGGTTGACCACAGAAATCGCCGAGACAATTAATGATTGGATCAAACCCGCCGGGGTGGGCGTGGTCATCGAGGCCCGGCACCTCTGCATGATGATGCGCGGCGTCGAGAAACAGCACTCCTCGGCGGGCACCAGCCACATGCTGGGGCGGTTCCGCGACTGCGCCGAGACCCGGGCGGAGTTCCTCTCCTTGATGAAGAGCAATCATTCCTGAAATAGAACGCGCTCCCGCCTCTCTGCGGGGATGCGAACCGGCCGGTGGGATGCCTATGATGGGGCACCATGCGGGTCAGTGTGTGGATGCTCATTTTCGCCGGCTGCGTTGGGAGTACGGCGGCGCAAACTTCTCCGCCGCAGTGGGCGGCGACTGGCCCAGCGGCTATCAAGAGCCTCGCACTGCAAGGCGCGCCTCAGGGTGGCACCATACTCGCCCTGGCGCGCTCCGCCGATGGCACCCGCATCTATGCCGGCGGCGACGGCGGGATTTGGCTGTTCTCCAGCGGCGGATGGGCCGCGGTCAGCGGCGGGCAGACGGCGCGAGCCCTGGCCCTGACCTCGTCCGGCATTCTCTACGCCGGAACCGACGCCGGCGTGTATTCCGATGCGTCCGGAAGTTGGCAACTGGTTCATTCCAGCGCCGAGGTCATGCGTCTTGGTATTGATCCACTAGACGAGACCCATCTGTTCGCCGCAACCCAGCAAGGCTTGGACGAGCTGAGAGCCGGTACCTGGATCACACGCATTCCCGGCACCATCGCGGACCTCGCCTGGGCGGGCCGTGACGTGCTCGTCGCCACCGCCAGCGGCTTGCAAATCTCGACCGATGACGGCGCCAGCTTTGCCGCCATCACCGCCGGCGGACTGCCGGCAACCTGGCAATCCGTCGCGCTCGCGCCACAACCGGGCGCAGGGTTTCTGGTGCTGTTCAACGGAGCCTCCAGCAGCCTGTACGCACTCTCGAGCGACGGAGCCACGGCCAAGCCAATGGCTCTTCCTGGCGCCGGGCTGTCCACCGTCGCCGCCAATGCAACTGACATTTGGGTCGGCGGCGCCGATCTTTGGCAATACGATCTCAATGCGCAGCGTTGGGCGAATTTGACCAACTCCGGCGCGCCGGCGGCCACGATCCATGGCGGGCTGCGCGCAATTCTACCCGCCCGCGATGGATCGCTCTGGATGGCGGGTCTGGGCGGCGTTTGGTGGCGGCCGAACAGCGGCAGCCTGGAGAACGTGAACGCCGGTCCGCCGCCGCTGGCCAACGCCGGCGTGCTCAGCCTCGCGTTCACCGGGCCAGCGCCTCTTGCGGCTCTTGACAGCGGCGATCTCGCCTTCGGGCAGGGAAGCGTTTGGTCGGTGACGGCCACGAGCGCCGCCGCCGGAATAACCCGATTGGCATCCGATGCCACGTCTCTGTTCGCTGCCATGGGCAATGTAATTTTCCAATCCGTCGATGCGGGCCTCACCTGGTTCCCCGCCGTCACTCTCGCCAGCCCGGTTGCGGCTCTCGCCGCCGCACAAGGGCACCCGGTTTACGGCACCGCTGCCGGTCAACTCTCCACCGGTGCCTCTCCCGGTGGCGCCAGCCCTATTACCGCGCTCGCGGCGGCGGCCAACGATGCCACCGGCCTTTGGGTCGCAACCAGTACCGGGCTATGGCACACCGGCGATGGCGGAGTTAGCTGGCGGGCCACCAGACTTCCGTTCAGCGGTGCAGTAACAAGTCTGGCGGTTGACCCCGCTCGCCCCGGCATCATCGCAGCCGCAGGTGCCCCGGGGGTGTTCGTCAGCATCAACGTGGGTGGCAACTGGGTCTCGATCAATTCCGGACTGCCCGACGCTCCGATCACCGATCTGGTCTTCGCCGGCGAAACCTTGTGGGCGGCGACACTGGGTCGCGGTCTGTACACACTGTCGCTGACGAATGCGGGCATGAGCTTGGACCTGAGCGCGGCCTCGGGTTCGCCAGTCGCGGGCGGCAGCATTGTCTTGCAGGCAACCGTCACAGCCCTGGGTCAGCCCGTGGCCGGCGCCGCCGTGGCGTTTGCGGCGAGCGGAGCGCCCTGGAACGCCAGCGCGATCACCAACGCGCAAGGCGTCGCCACCGTCACCTACCCGGTGCCGACCACCGCCAGCAGCGTCATTCTGACCGCTGTCACGCCCGGCCCCAGCGGTTCGCTTTCTGCCACCACGACCCTCAACGTAACTCCCGGCGTGGCCGCCAAGATCATTGTCGTGTCAGGCGACAACCAGTCCGCCACCAACGCAACCCTGCTCCCGCAATCCATCGTTCTCGAAGTGGCCGACGCGAACGGCAATCCGGTGCCCGGTGTGCCGCTGAACCTGGCCGGCCCGGGCCGCTTCAACCCCGCGGCTCCGACCACGGATCAAACCGGGCGCGCCAGCATCAGCTACGTGCTGCCGTCAACCCTCGGCGCGGCCCATCTCACGGCCACCTCCGGCTCGCTCAGCGCAAGTTGGATTGAAACCGCCCTTCCCACGCCCGATTTCACGCTCACGCTGGCTTCGCCGGGTGCGCCCGCCCATGCCAACCAGATCGCCCAGCTGATGGTCACCGTGGCGGCGGTGGGCAATTTCACCGCACCGGTGTCGCTAAGCTGCTCGGCGCCGATTCCGGCATGCGCATCGGTGTCTCCCGCCTCCGTTGCACCCGGCGGTACGGCCACGGTTACCGTGGAGGTGGGCGCGTTTGACGCCAATCAAACCAGTGAGACGGTGCAGATCACCGGAACATCACCCGGCGTTGGCGCCCACACCGCCAGCGCAACAATGCTCATTGCCGGATTCACGCTAGCGGCCTCGGCGTCAGCTGTAAGCGTCACCGCCGGTCGCGCCAGCGGAGCCATCGCGCTGACAGTCACACCAGTCAATGGCTTGGCTGGCGCGGTGACGTTTAGCGCTCAACTCTCCAACGGCGGCGCGTTGCCGGCCGTCCTCACTCCGCAATTCAGCCCGGCGACGCTCACCCTGCCCACCGCCACCGCAGCTTCATTCACGGTCGCGGTTGCCGCTTCCAGCCAAACGCCCCCATTTTGGCCAGTATCGGTCTGGTTGCTTGGGCTCGGTAGCTTGGCGCTTGGGCGCAAGCGTCGGCGCCGCTGGCTGCCGGTTGCCCTGGCTTTGGCCGGTATTGCCTGTGGCGGGGGCGCCGCCAGCGCCCCGCCGCCGCCACCCGTATCGGCGCCGCCGCCGCTAATCTATCCGCTGGTGATTACTGCGACTTCAGGCACACTCTCCGCCAGCGTACCTATTACAGTGACCGTTCAATAACCACCTATGCAGGCGGTTGAGGCTGGTATCGAAGCGCATTCTGGGTACCCGAGCGATACCTCAGTTTCCACGAGGATTTTTCTCATTGGTGGATCGTAGGTTTGGTTCTCGACCCACCCGTCGCGAGGCTTACTTGCCCTTTAGCGCTGCTGCGGCACGACGCCAATGGCCAACGGCTTGCCGACGTTACTGTCCTCAATCCGGCCGTGGCGTAGCTGGATGCGCCGCGTCGCCAGGCAGGCGACCGCCGGGTCATGGGTGACCATGACGATGGTGCGACCCGCGCGGTGGGCGTCGGCAAGCAGGCCCATCACGATGCGCTCGTTGGCTTCGTCCAGGTTGCCGGTGGGCTCGTCGGCCAAAATGATTTTCGGGTCGTTGATCAGCGCCCGCGCAATGCACACCCGCTGCTGTTCACCGCCGGAGAGCTGCGCGGGCAGGTGATCGCAGCGATCGCCGAGACCAACGTGTTCGAGCGAGGCGCGCGCCTCGCTCTCATCGGCCAGGCTGTGGAAATGCTGCGCCAGCATCACATTTTCCAGCGCCGTGAGGTAGCCGACCAGGTGGAACTGCTGGAAAATAAATCCAATCTTCTCGGCGCGGAAGCGCGTGAGTTGCCGGCGGCTGAAGGAAGTAACGTCGGTGCCGTCAATCGCAACCGTGCCCCGGCTGGGCTGGTCGAGGCAGCCGATCAGGTTCACCAGCGTGGTCTTGCCCGAGCCCGACGGACCCATGAGCGCCAGCCAGGTGCCGGCCGCGACCTCGAGATCCACCCCTTGCAGCGCCGCCACCTGGCTGCGTTCCGGGCCATAGACTTTGCCGACGTTATGAAGCGCGATGGCGGCGGGCATCGTCTACTCGCCCCTCAATATCGCCGCCGGCGTCGCCGCATGCACAATCGGCCACGGCAACAACGCCGCCACCGCCGCCACCGCGACCGTTACCGCAATCGTCAACGCGGCGCTTCCGAGGCTGGGGTTAAACCAGAGCCCGAAGAGAGCGCGGCCCATCACGCCCGCCAGCAGCCAGCCCAGCGCAATGCCGCCAATCGCCGCCATGAGGCCCAGCGCCGCGGCTTCGCCCACAAACGTCGTCATCACCTCGGTCTCGCTTCCGCCCAGGGCCTTCATGAGCCCGAAGTCGCGCCTCCGTTCCAGCGCCAACGTGGTCAGCGCCGCCGCCACGCACAGACCGACGGTGAGCAGTATGAGCAGCGTCGAAGAAACCAACATGCTGCGCGTGCTGAGCAGAATCGCTCCCTCCCCGGCCGCGATCTGCCGCAGCGGCCGCGCATCGCTCCCCGGCAGCAGGCGCGCGAATTGCCCGAGCGCCGCGTCAATGGCGCCCTGGTTCGCGGGTACGCGCACCAGCAAAGTTGTGTACCCAGAGGCGCCCGTAAGCGCGGCGACCATCGCATAGGGCGCCATCACCTGGTTGTCTTCCGAGCCGCCGGTCTCGACCGTTGCGGCAATTTTCCAGGTCGCGGCATGCCCGCCCAGGCTGACCCGCAACATGTCACCCAGCCCGAGGTGGAGCAGCCGCGCCGCGTTACTGCCCAGCCAAACCTGGTTCGGTTGCAGGGCGCCGCTTACATGCCAGGCCGAGTTCAGCGCCCGCAGCCGGGCCATGTCGGCGCCCGCGACCACCATGGCGGGACCATCGGCGACGGCGTAAAAGACTCCGACACTGTCGGGAAATTGCTCCAGCGCGCGCTCCGCTGCCGCCGCCGGAATTGTCGCCGCGCCCCTCTGCGGCGTCACCACCAAGTCGGGCCCGTACGTCCGAAACTGCCGGTCAAGGTTGCGCTGCACACCGCCGTACAGTGTCAGCAGCGCCATCACCAGGCACGCGCCTAGGCCCAAGGCCGCGAGCGAGAGAAGCGCGCGCGAACGCCGGCGCCACAGCGGCGCCAGCACCAGCTTGACGCTGCCGAAACGTCCCCTCACGCTTCGCCCCGCAGCGCCACCGCCGGCTCCACCCGTATTGCCTGGCGTAACGGATGCAAGCTGCCGGCGAGCGCCACCAGCGCCGCCAGAACCAGCATCAGCGGCGCCAGCGCCGGTTTCCAGGCGATGGAGTGGCCCAGCACGTGATAGGCAATCGCGGTGGCCAGCCACTCGCCCAAGAGATATCCCACCGCGCCGCCGCCCAGGCCCAGCAGCGCGGCTTCGCTGAAAAAGAGGGCGCCAATCGCGCTATCCTGCGCTCCCACCGCCTTCATCAACGCAATTTCGCCGCGGCGCTCAAGCACCGAGGCGGTCATCGCCCCGCTGATCGCCAGCCCGCTCGCCGCCAGCGCCAGCAGCGTGATAAACCACAGCAGCAGGCGCAGCTGCGACAAAATCACTCCTTCGCTGTCCGCCACCGGGCGCACCACGGTCGCCACCGAGCCCGGCAGCGCCTCCTGCAACTGCTGCGCGATCGTGACCGCATAGGGCGAGCACATCCAGCGATCCATCTCCGCCATGGTCATCGAGGCGTGGCTGCGGCGGGCGAAGGCGTCCTCGGGCTTGGTCACCGCCGAGACCAGCGCCTCCCGGTACTTGCCCGGCACGCCGGCGATGGTTTGCACCAGCGAAAGCGGCGCAATGATTTCGCCGTCTTCCGCGCCGCCGGTGGCGACAATGCCGGTCACGACAGCCGGGCGGCCCGCCAAGCTGATGCGGCTTCCGATCGGCGCCCCCAGATGGCGCCCGGCCAGCACTCCGTCGCTGTCCCCGGCGGGCCACGCGCCCGCCACGCTCCAGGCCGGGTTGAGGCGGCGCAGCGCCTCCAGATAGGCCCCTTCCACCTCCACGCGCCGGCCGTTCAGCACGACTTGCGTATCGAGGATGGGCGCCAGCGCGATGATGTTATTTCTCCAGAAAATCGTCTTCACCGCCGGCAGATCGCGTTCGTCCAGCAGGGCGCCGCTGCCCGCCGGGCGCAGGTCCACTCCGTCGAGCGTGATCGGCAGCGAGTCGGCGGCGGGAGAAATCACGATGTTCGCCCCGATGTGCCGCAGCTCCGCGCTCAGGTCGTCGCCCAGGTTCACGCGCAGCGTCAGCATGGCGCTGGCCACCGCCATGCCGGCAATCACCGCCAGCGCGGCCAGGCTCTTGCGCCGCCGCTGCCGGTGAAACGACTGCTTGAGAATGCGGACAAACATGGTGTGAATCCTACGGCGCGAATGTCGGCGCCGCCGCGGTCAGCTGCGCCAGTTGGATCGCAATCACAGCCCCGCGCCGCTCCACGGTTAACGGTATCGGGTTGCAGCCGCCGCGCGCGCCGAGCGAGGCGATGTTGATGGGCGCGTCGCAGTTGCGGCAGAAAAGCTGGGCGCCGTGTTGGTAATAGCCCTTGGACCCGCAAATCTGGCAGGCATCGAGCGCCACCGCGATGTCGCCATCCGGCTGCCGGATGGCGAAGAACCGCACCGGCCCCGCCGGCGTCAGCACCCGGTAGCGATGCAGATTCCCATCGGCCACATCGTTGGCCTGGAGCGCCACCCAGCCCTGCGTCGCCGTCACTTCCTGCGCCGGCGAGAGCGCCCGCGCCGACATGGCGTAAACGTATTCGGCGCTGATCAGGAGCAGAAACAGGAACGCGCCGGAATATCCCAGCGTCCGCCAGCGACGCTCCGAGCGCGCGCCCGACGCCGCCTTGCGCCGCTCGGCGGCCGAGGCCGGCGCCGCCGCCGCCATTCCCCGCTCGCGCAGCAACAGCAGCCCGGCCAACCCGAGAATCACCACGAAAAAGAAAACGTCGTTGCTCACGATTGGGCCCACCAATCGCATCTCGCCGGTCGAGGAGGGCAGCACGCCCGCCTCCATCAACTCGTGCCCGCCGGTCAGCAGCAGTTGCGCCCCGATCACCACCAGAATCGCGGTCGTGATTTTGAAAAACCGCGGCAGGTGAATGCGCAGGCTGCCGCGCACGAACGCCACCGCAAAGCCCGCCGCGAGCAGCAGTCCCAACACGCTGCCCAGCCAGGCCAGCAACTCCGACGAGTTGAGCGATACCGCCGACAGCATCAGCACCGTCTCCACGCCCTCGCGCAACACCATGAAAAAGATAAACAGAAACAGCCCCCAACGCGACGATTCAACCCCCGCGGTTTGGGCCAGTCGGGTCTCGATCTCGCTCTTGAGAAACCGCGCCGTGCGGTGCATCCAGTACACCATCGTGAAGACAAACACCGCCGCGACCAGCATCAACCAGCCTTCAAAGCGGTCCTCGTTCCAGTGGCCCAGCGTCATCGCTATGGCCCCCGCCAGACTCACTCCGATGGCCGCCACCAGCGCCGCATAAACGGTGCGCGACAAGTCGGGCCGCCCGATCTTACGTAAATAGGCGAGCGCGATGGCGACGATGAGCGCCGCTTCGACTCCTTCACGGAGCGTGATGACAAGCTGTTCCAACATTCCCATAGGATGAACTCTTCAGTTGCGAACAATTCGCAACTGGCGGGCGGCAATCTGCCCCAACCTTGCTACAAACATGCCTACCCAATTGTGGCACAATCCGTTCTGCACGTATGCGGTGGCAGTGGTGGTTGAAAGACGCTGTGCTCGATGCTCGGCTGGGTTTGCGCCGGTTGGCGCGATGGCGGGGCATGGCGGCGCTGGCGCTCATGACCTTGGCGGTCGCCATTGGCGCGACCACCACGATGTACAGCGCCTTTGACGAGTTGCTGCTGCACCCGCTGCCCTACCCGCAAGCGCAACAATTGGTCTGGCTCGCGACCGAGCGGGTCGCCCCCGCGGCCACCGCCGCAGCGTCCGTCGCGCCGGGTGTTTCCGTACCCGACTTTCTCGATTACCGGGCCGAAAGTCACACCGTCAAATACTGGGGTGGTTATTACGCCAATGTCGCAACTCTGGTGGCGCAAGGCCCGTCGCAACACATCAGCTTTGCCAACGTCTCGGGCGATTTTTTTCCCGCCCTGGGCACCGCTCCGGAATTGGGCCGTTGGCTCAACCGCGACGATGAGCGGCCAGCCTTGCCGCAAGTGGTGGTGTTGGACCACGCCTTGTGGCAGACGAGGTTTGGCGGCGACCCGCGCATCATTGGCAAGCCCATCGTGCTCGACAACCGCATCCTCACCATCGTGGGTGTGATGCCGGTCGGCTTCGCCTTTCCGTTGGGAGCCGAACTCTGGGCGCCGGAACCGTTCACGAATAAATTGCGCGGTTTCCGTTTCCTCGGCGCCTTCGGCCGGCTCGCTCCCGGCATCACGCTCGGCCCGGCGCGCGAGGAGTTGAATGCCATCGCAGGCAGGCTTGCAGCCGAATACCCCGCCACCAACGCGGGCCAGGGCGTCGCCATGGAGCCGCTCGCCGCCCATCTGAGCGGCCCCTACCAGGCCACGCTTTGGTTAATGATGCTGGCGATAATCATGGTGCTCGGCATCGCCGCCGCCAACGTGGCCAATCTATTGATCGCCGGGGCGGTGGCGCGCTGGCGCGAAATGGCGCTGCGGGCGGCGCTGGGCGCCGGGCGCGGTCGTTTGTTGCGCCAACTCGCGACCGAGGCCTTGGTGTTGAGCGGGCTGAGCGGCGGCTTGGGATATGCGCTCGCGGCCCTGGTCCTGCTCCCCTGGTTACGCCGGTTCCATCCCCCCGCGTTGCCGCAATTGGCGCATCTGCATTTGAGCTGGACCGGTCTCGGCTTTGCCGCGCTCGCCACCCTCGGCACCGCGGCCTGGTTCTGCCTCGCGCCGGGTTGGGAACTGCTGCGGGTGCGCGGGGGCCGGAGGCTCCTCAGCAGTGGTTGGAATGACGCCGCCGGGACGCGTTCCTCGGTCGCATCGTCCGTCGTCGTGATCGAAATGGCGGCCTGCATCGTGTTGCTCGTCGCCGCCGGACTCTTGGCCCAGAGCCTCGCGCGCCTGCAAAAAATTGACCCCGGCTTTGACGCCGCGCATTTGCTCAGCTT
>JANWLQ010000002.1 GCA_025450725.1 Terriglobales bacterium | reverse complement strand
TGCGCTACGTCGGCAATCATGGCACCAACCTGTTCCGCACCTTGAATTTGAACGAGGTCAACATCGTTGAGAACCATTTCCTGAATGAATTCCAGGGAGCGCAGCAAAATTTGGCCGCCAACCAGAAAGCCAACCCGAACTCAACCAGTTTTGCCGGCGCCAACCCCACCCCGATCCTGGCGGCGGCGCTGGGTAAAACCAGTGATCAAACCACCGCTACCCGTCTGCAAGAGGGTGCGGCTGGCGCCATGGCCGCCAGCATCGCCACCAATTCGGCCGAAATGGCAAATTTGGTCAAGGCGGGTTTCGCGCCCAACTTCTTCGTCGTGAACCCCGCGACCAATGCGGCCGTGAACCTGACGACCAATGGCGGCGATAGCACCTACAACTCCTTGCAATTCGTTCTGACCCGGCGCATGGCGTCGGGCCTGCAAGTGCAGGGAAGTTACGTTTGGTCGCATTCACTCACCAACATTGGCAACACGCCGTTTACACTGCGCGACTTGGCGGCCGACAAGGCGCCGTCTTTCGGCGACCAGCGGCACGCGGTTAAATTCAACTGGATTTATCAGTTGCCGATCGGTGCCCACCATCTGCTTCTCGGCGACGTGAAAAGCGGGCTGGTCAACGGTCTGGTTAGCAACTGGTCCTTCGATGGCGTGGCGCGGGTGCAGAGCGGAACGCCGGAGGAACTCGGCAGCGGCACTGCCTTTGCCACCTTCAACAACAATGATCCCGGAGTGGTACTGCACAACCTGACCCCGACGCAACTGCAGGCGGAGATGCGTCCCTATATTGTGGGCGCGGATCCGAACGCGGTGGTCCAGTACCTGCCCCAGGCGCTGATCGATAACACCAAGGCTGCCTACGGCGTCGCCGGGACATTGAACGCCGGCGCGGCCTATATTGGTCCCCCGGTGGCCGGTCAGATCGGCCAGCGCGTGTATCTGTATGGCCCCTGGACCAACAAGTTCGACATGAGCCTGGCCAAGAACATACCATTGTACGAGCGCTTGAATCTTAACGTCCGCGTGCAAGCCTTGAACGTGTTCAATGCCATCAACTTCCTGCTGCCTACACAAGGGTTGCTATCGGCGAACAGTCAAACCTTCGGCCAGACTACCAACGCATTCCGGGATTTCAGCAATACCAACGATCCCGGCTCGCGGACGGTCGAGTTCGTGATTAAGCTGGTTTTCTAAAGCCACCGCAAGCCACTCCACTCACGGCCGACCCCCGGGTCGGCCGTTTGTGCTACCATCTCCGCCAGTTATGCCGTGTCTGGTCGCAAACAGCGGGCCTGAGCCGGGGCGGCGCACCGCCATACCGTCGCAGGGATTGGCCATCGGGCGCGTCGTCGACGCCAATCAAATGGTGATCTCCGATCCTGGCATTTCACGCCATCATGCCCGCATAACGTTCTCCTCTACCGGCGAAGCCCGGCTCGAAGATCTCTCCGTCAATGGCACCTACATAAACGACCACCGCGTGCACCAGCCCGCCGTCCTGGTCACAGGCGACATAGTCCGATTCGGCTCGCACGCCTATATCTATGAGGGTGCGGTGCCCGCGCCTGTCCTGTCTCCCTCGTCTTTATCATTGTTGTCCGCCGCGGCCGCCCGCTCGGCCGGCGCGTCGCCGGCCGCCGCCGAACACCGCTGCTGGCTGCAGCTGGTGATTGATCAGCGATCGTCGTCGCAAATTGACCTGCATCCCCCCGGCTTGCAAATCGGCCGAACCGCCGGTACTGGGCGTTTGGTTATTGCCCACCCGACCGTCTCCACCACACACGCCGAAATTTCCGTCGATGCCGAAGGCTGCGCCCGCCTGCGCGACCTCCAATCCACCAACGGCACCTTCGTCAACGGCGCGCCGGTTCACGACCACAACCTTGAAGAGGGCGACCTGATCCAGCTCGGATCCTGCGAAAGCCACTTGTTGCTGTTCCGCGAAACGCAGCGCCGCCCGCTGCGCCTCACCGACGTTGACGTCTCCCGCCCGCGGGTCATTCTCGGCCGTTCCGCCGATGCCGGCATTTGCCTTGATCACCCCACCGTCTCTCTCCGCCACGCCGAAATCCGCAACCAGAACGGCGCCATCACGATCGCCGATCTCGGCTCGACCAACGGCACCTTCGTCAACGGCGCGGCCGTGCACGGCGCCCAGCCGCTGCGTCCCGGCGACCGGGTTGCCCTGGGCGCACTCCAGTTTGTCTTCGACGGAAGTCACTTCGAAGGCGCCTCCGACTCCGGTCGCGCCTCGCTGAGCGCCGTCAATCTCAGGGTTGAAGTTCGCGACCGCGCCAGCCAGAAAACCAAACGCCTGCTCGATGACATTTCCATGGTCATCGAACCCTGCCAATTCATCGGCCTGCTGGGCGGCTCCGGCGCCGGCAAGTCCACCCTGATGGATGCGCTCAACGGCGCCCGCCCCGCGCAAAAAGGCCGAGTGATGCTCAACCACGCCGACCTTTATAAGGAATTCGCGGCGCTGCGCTCCATGATTGGCTACGTCCCGCAGGACGACATTTTGCACGCCGAGCTCACCGGCCGCGAATGCCTCTACTACTCCGCGCGACTTCGTCTTCCCGACGATTATGGCGAATCGGCATTGCAATCCCGCATTAGCGAAGTCATTGACGTGCTCGAATTAAAGGATCAGGCGGCGTTGCCCATCCGCAGCCTGAGCGGCGGCCAGCGCAAGCGCGTGAGCGTTGGCATCGAGCTGCTGAGCAATCCGAGCATTCTGTTTCTCGACGAACCCACCGCCGGTCAGGATCCCAAGAACGAACAGCAGATGATGCAGCTCTTCCGCCGCATCGCCAACAAGGGCGCCAGTGTCATCATCAACACCCACTTGCTCGGCTCGTTCGGGCTGCTTGATCGTGTCGCCGTCCTGGTACAAGGCAAAATGGCTTACTACGGGCCGGCAGAGGACATGCTGGGCTATTTCGAGTGCGACGAACCGCACGAAGTCTACTACCGCCTTAAAGATGGTGAAACGCCTGAGGAATGGGCCCGCCGCTACCGCCGGTCGCCCCAGTTCCGCGAGTTCGCGCTGCCCTCGGGCGTCGCCCGCATCACCAACGATCCCTCGCTCGAAGCCGACGATACCGTCAGCGAGGCGCCGGCGCCCCGCCACTCCGCCTGGCGCCAAATGGCGACGCTGCTCTCCCGCCAACTCACGCTCAAGCTCAAGGACAAAACCTCGCTCGCCACCCTGCTCCTGCCGCCCAGCATCATCGCCATTCTGATCGGCGTCATGAATTGGCCCGTCCCCACTTCCGCCGGCAAGCTTACCTTCTCTCCCAATTCCCCCATGACGCTGTTCATGATGGTGTTGGTGGCGCTCTGGTTTGGCTGCTCCTCCACCGTGCGCGAGATCGTGGACGAGGCAAAGATTTACCGCCGCGAACGCCAGCGTGATTTAAAACTTTCAAGCTACCTGGGTTGCAAGCTGGTGTACCTTGCCGGGTTGGCCGCAGTCCAGAGCGGTCTGTTCATGTTGGTCATGGGCGCCATGGGGGTGCTTGCCAATCACTTGTTAGTCGCTTGGGTACTGATGTGGATGCTGACCGTGCAGGGCGGCCTTGTGGGCTATCTCATCTCCGCGGTGGCCGATACGGCGGAAAAGGCGCTCTATGCTTTTCCCCTCGTGATGATTGCCGAGTTGCTCTTCGCCGGCATGCTGGTGCCCACTGCTCAGCTCCATCCGATCTACGCCCATGCCGACTACAACGCCGCGGGCCAGGTGCGGGCGCTCACCATTTACGACCAACCGTCGTGGCTGCCCATGGGCCAGCCCATGTCGGCCAAGCTGCGCGACACCTTGAGCGCCGTCATGATCAGCCGCTGGAGCCTGGAATCGCTGGCCTCGCTCTACGCCGACGATGTCGCGCGCATGCCCGATTGTTTTGCCGAGCAGGCCGATGTCTCGCGCGCCTACAACTGCGGCTATCCGCTGGCGTTGCTCGATACGGTGGCTCTTACCTTCCGGCCGCGCGCGGCGGCCAGCGCCCGCGCCTATGTCTCGGCGCTCGGCGACGCGCTATCCCGCCCGCCCACGGGGACCGCGCCCGCGATGCCCCCGCAGCCGCCCTCGGCCCTCCCGCTCTACGCCGGTGTCGAGGCCGGCTTTGCTCTGATCATGATTGGCCTGACGGTGTGGGCCATGCGCCGCCGTGGCGTTTCCGGATAGAGATCTCGAGGAGGTTGTATGCCGATTGAAGTGGAACTGGTAGGCGGAAAAAAGACCTGGCGCTTTGAGCGCGGCACGGTCACCATCGGGCGCGATCCGGCGAGCGGCATCGAGCTGCCGGCGGCAATGTTCCCCGGCGTATCGCGCGAGCACGCGGTGCTGCAATTGGACGGCGCCTCGCTGCGCGTGCAGGATCGCCAAAGCGGCAATGGAACTTTCCTCAACGGCGTGCGCATCACCGTCGCCGACCTCAATTCGGGTGATGTCTTACGGCTTGGACCCGAGGGCCCGGAACTGCTCATCTGCGTGCCCGGCGTCCAAGCGGCCACGGTATTGGGCGCTCCGGCGGTCACGCTGCCCTCCGCCCACCGTGCCGCCGCGACCGTCGCCGCCCCGGCCGCCCCGGCCACCATTGCCTCTTCCCCTCTCGGTGCAGCGACGGTCGCCGCGCCGGCCGCCTATGCTCCGGCCAGCTCGATCTCTGGCATGGCGGGTACGATTGCCGTGCCGGAGGCCGCCCCGCGCGCCCGGCAGACCGATCGCGCCCGTCCGGCGAAACGTGACGATCGCCATGACGGTATAGATCCTGCCCCGCCCGCCGCCGCCCCCCCCGTCAGCAGCGAGCAATTTGCTTCGCTCGAACGCAGCCTCGGTGCGCTCCGCCGCACCACGGTCGGATTGCTGTTGCTGGTGGTCGTGCTGCTCATCTTTGCGTTCTACCAAAGCTCGCAAATCAGCGCCAACCGCGATGCCCTGGCTCGCATGCATACCGAGGCCCGCGGCGCGGTGGGCGCGGTACTGCCCGAGCTCGATCAGCGCCTGCAATCGTTCAACGCCCGAATTGACGCCGTGGATGGCAAGATCCAGGCGGCCGAAGATCACTTCGTCGTGCGCTTGAATCAGGATTTGCCCACGCTGCTCGACCGCTACATCAGTCAAAAAATGTCGTTGATCGGCTTCAGGAAATAGGACCGAGTCCCAGCGCTTTCAACGCCGCCGCCACGCCGATTGCGCCGGCTTCGCTCTGGATGATGCCAACAATGCCGGCGGGTCCAATGAGCGGCGAGCCAAACGCGCCCTCGTCCAGTGGCGTGTTCAGGTGAAACGCATCGCCATCGCGCCCCGCCGCCAGCAGCAGCAGCTCCGTTCGCCCACCGCCACCCTCACCTCCGCCCTGACTTACCCATCGGTACACTCCGAGATCGTTCCACATCACCTGTGAATTTCCCGCATCGAGCGTCGGCGCATCGGCGCTGCTCGTGACGCTGGCCGCGGTGCCGGTAATCTCGAGCAGTGCCAAATTGCCGGCGGAATCTGCCCGGCCGCCCCGCGTACGCGCGGGCAACCCGGTGCTTTGCGGCGCCAGAATCGTCTGCGTATCGTCCTTGGCCAGACGCACCAACCGAAGTTGGCCCCTGCCTTCGCTGAAAGCTCCCACACTTACGTCGTAACCCGACGCCGGAATCTGAAAGTGCCGCTGCTGCATTTTGGTCGCCAGGTCAGGATCGAATTCCCACGGCCGGATCAGTTGTTTCAATACGATGATCCGGTTGCCGCCGATACGCAGCCCCATGCCTGTGCGGACGTAACTCTGATGGCCGCCCTTGGGGTCGTCCAACTCGAAGTGCGTGCGCACAGGCAGCACCCAGTCCCGGTAATGCGCATTGAGTGCGCGGCGTTCGCTGAAGATCATGCCCAGCGCCGAATCCGCATCCGCCGAAGCTGTGGTCAGTATCGTGTTCGCCGTCGCCACCGCCGACTCCGCCGCGCTGCGCAGGCCGTCGCCGGCGGGGAATTGCAGCGCCACTTCATTCCGAAACGGCACCACCACTTGTCCCTGGTTCGACTTTAGAAAAACTTTTTCCGCCAGATTCAATCCCACCGCCAGGCTGAGCGTGCCTTCGATCGTCGCCCGCCCCTGGGTCAGCAGGTCAGTGACTGGCTGCAACGTGTCCAGATCGCGGAAATAGAGGTTGATGGCCAGTGGATGGGGCATCGCCGCCGCCTGGTGCGCGGTCAGATGGACAGTTTCCGGCGTTGGTGCCGAAAATAATGGCAACCCATTCAAGCGCAGGCCGCTGATGCGAATCTGGCTTAAATCGACATCGCGGTCGGCGAGCAGCGACAGTGCGATTGAAAACTGCAAATGATCGTTCGCGATACTCGCCAGCGCGACCCGGCCGATACTGGCTTGCACCGCCTGGGGCGCCGGTGGCGGCGCAGGCGCCGGCGACTGCCCGTGCGCCAGCACGAGCCAACCCGAGCCCAGCAGGACGGCCGCCTGGTCTAGGAGCCGCGTCATGCGTGCCGCCTCCGCCACACATGAATGCTGTGGTCGCCGCAGCCCGCGGCCAAAATATGCCCGTCGTCGCTAAAAGCGACCGAACGCACCCCGCCCCCACCGGCGCTGAGCGCGGTGACCTCTTCCCAACTCGTTGTATCAAAAAGGTGAACCGTGTTCTCGGCTGTTCCCACCGCCAGCCAGTGCCCGTCCGGGCTGAACGCCACCGATTGCACGGAACCTTTGCCCGACAGCAGTACCCGCCCACTTTGGCCGCTCAGGTTACAAAGTCGCGCGCTGGCGTCCTGACTCCCCGAGACGAACCAGTTTCCGCGCGGGTCGAACGCAACTGCCTGCACGCTGCCACTATGCCCGCTCAAGCTGGTCTGCGAACCCCCATTTGCCATATTCCAAAGGATGAGCTCGCCGCCGTCGTCGCCGGAGGCAATCGTCGACCCATTCGGGCTGTAAGCCACGGTTCGAACCGCGCTATTATGTCCGCGCAAAACTTGCGAGGCGTGGGACGCTACGTCCCACACACGCACGGTTCGATCCTCGCTGCCTGAAACCAAGTGCGCTCCGTTGGGGCTGTATGCCAGCGAATTAATGGAATCGCTATGTCCGGTGAGCTGGGCTGTGGATTGCCCACTGGCCACATCCACCAGGTCAATCACCTGGGCCCAGTTGGCCGCCGCGATCTGCCGCCCACTGGGACTGAAGGCGACGCTGGCGACG
Organism: Terriglobales bacterium; assembly: GCA_025450725.1. GTDB lineage: Bacteria > Acidobacteriota > Terriglobia > Terriglobales > SCQP01 > SCQP01. Next base: position 10,408 of record JANWLQ010000002.1, on the reverse strand, counting down.
TCACTTTCGTTCAGCGCTATCGTGCGCGACAGTGCGCCGGAAGCGTAATCCCACAGACGGAGCGTGAAATCCTCGCTGCCGGAGGCAAGCCAACGTCCGCGCGGGCTGAAGGCCACCGACAACACAGCGCCGCTATGCCCGCTGAGCGTGTGCGCGAAGGCTTCGCTGGGCGGCCCGGCCGGTGCCGGCGGCTCCGCGACCGTTGGTTCCGGCGTTGTTAACGGGGCGGATTTGGCCGCCGTCGCCGGCACTGTCGGCGTGGGCGTGGGCGCGCTTACCGCTTCCGCGGTCGCTGCTGGCGGCGCGGCCGGTCGGGACTGAAGCCAGTAGTAGTAGTAACCACCTCCTCCCGCGAGCGCCAATACGACCACTAGAGTCACCCATAACCCGATGCGGCTGGGCGGGGCGGAATATTCCTCATCGGATGTTTCTATTTCAGCTTCAGGTGCGGCTTCGGGTTCTACCCAAGCCGGTACCGGCGGCGCTACTTCTTCCCGGTGCCGTGAGGGCACGCGCCGTGCTGGTGGTGCGGTGGGCGGACGCGCCGGTGGCGTGGTTCCAGGGCGCCGGGCCGGCGTCGCCGGTGGCGGCGTCGTTCCCGGCCGCCTCGCCGGGGTGGCCGCCGGCGGCGTGGTTCCCGGGCTCGGTGCCGGCGTGCGCCGCGGGGGCGAGGGCATGGTCCGCTGCGGCATGGCCACGGTCGCTTCGCCCCAAGCCGGTGTCGCCGCCCGTACTGGTGAAGCTTCAATCAGCGCCAACTGCTGGATTACTTCGCGCGCGCTCGCCGGCCGGTGGGCCGGATCTTTCTCCAACAAACGCAGCACCAGGTCATCCAGCCGCGGGTCCGCCTCGAGCGCCGGGTTGAAATGGCTGGGCGGCTCCGGGATGCGATTTAAATGCGCGTACATCCACTCCCGGTCGACCGAGACGTTGAAGGGCGACCGCCCAGTCAACATCTCGTACATGGTCATGCCCAGCGCGTACAAATCGGTACGGCCATCCACCGGATGGTCGGGGTCCGGCTGCCACTGCTCGGGCGCGGCGTACTGCGGCGTGAGCAGTGGCGTCTTGCTCATGGTGGCCGTGCCCTCGCGCATCTTCGCAACGCCGAAATCGGTTAGTTTCGGGATGAACTGTCCGCCCGGTCCGCGCTCCAGGAGCACGTTATCGGGCTTGATATCGCGGTGCACGATGCCGAGCGCATCGGCCGCCTCCAGGGCTTCCGCCATGCCCCGCGCGATGGCTAATGCCAGCGGCACCGCAAGCGGACCCTGGGCGGCATGCAGCATCTCCCGCATCGGCATTCCATCGACAAATTCCATGCCAATGAAGAGCCGCCCGTCCTCGGCCTGGTCGACGTCATCCACCCGCACCACATTGCGATGCTTGAGCTTGCGCTGGCGCTCGGCTTCGACATAGAAACGGCGGACAAACTCAGCCTCCTGGCTCAGCCGGGGACTCATTACTTTCAGCGCCCACAAATCCTTGAACACCAGGTGCTCGGCCTTGTAGACAATTCCCATCCCGCCCCGGCCTATGCAGCTCAAAATGCGGTACTTATTCCGGATCACCGTGCCCGGCGCCCACTCCTCCTTGTCGATCAGCCGGGCGCCGTCCTGCGGGCAACGCTCGCGCGTGTCGACGTAGTCGGTGGTGCAGATCGGGCAGTATTTCATGGCCGGCTGCCGACACTATAACCTAATGTCCCGGACATGCCAAACTACAATTGACCGAGAGACTCAACGCGTGCTAGAGTCAGCCGTAATCATAACGGTGCCTATATGTCGGTCCATCGCTTTTTCCTGATTCCGCTGGTTGGCCCCGCACTCATTTCCGCTCTCATCTCCGCCAGCCTCGCCCAGGCGCCTCCGGGTGAAAAGCTGGCCTCCCTTAAAAGCCAGGAGCTATCGGCCGAGATGGCGGCCAAACAAGATCTTGCCGATGCCCAGGAACTGGAAACAGAAGCCGCGCTAGTCACCTCGCCCGACGAGGCGAGTGCCGCCCTGTTCGCCCACCAGCGCGCCCAGCAACTGCGGGCCGATGCCGCCAGCGCCGACGCCCGGGCTCAGCAGCTCCGCCAGCAAATCACCAGCCTTGAGGCCCCTGCCGCACCTACGCCAACGGTTGCGGCTGCAGGCGCGACCACGCCGACGAACGCAGCCGCGCCGGCTGCCGCCGGTGACAGCGGATTCACGAGTCTGGTTTCGGTGGCCAGTTGCTACGGCATTGACGTCCAATTCGCCTCCAGTACCGCGCCTGACGGCGGCGAACTGGTGAAAATGCATTTTCTCAATCACAACGCCTATGCCACTTCAGTCTCTTTCCGCCCGGTCTTTCAGGGCGCCAGTGGCCAACACCAGCCCACCGCCGGGGACACTACGGTCCGCTTGGATCCGACCGGCACGCGAGACCTGACTTCGCCCTTGGTTAAGTTCGCCATCGCCGAATGGGGATTGGGCAATATGTCCGTCAGCGAACTCGATAAGAACGGCAACGTTGCCGTCACCCAGCCCTGCCTGGTCCGACCCACCAGCGTGCATTAGTTCTATGCGACCCTTTGTAACTCTCACTGCTCTGTTCGCAATCGGCTTCGCAATCTCCGCCGGCGCCCAGACCGCCCCTTGCCGCGTTGCCATTGATGCCTTGGCGCCGCGCCGCAGCGCGCTTCAGCAAGCCTTGGCCGGGGTCAATGCCGAGAATATCGCAGCCAAAAAACAACAGGCGGCCACGGACACCGACACTATGGTTCTGGTGGGTAATTACTATGCCGCCAGCCATCAACTCGATGAGGCCGCGCGCTGGTGGAATCAAGCCGCCCAGAGCGGCAATCCGCTAGGCTTTGAAGCTCTGGCCCTGCAATCCAGCGGCGACCTCGGCGGCCGCCGCCGCGCCTATGCCCAGGCCGCCCAGCATGTTGACCCCGAAGCCGAACGCGCCTACGGCGCCATGCTGCTCAAAGGCGAAGGTGGCGCCCGGCTCCAGGTTCTTGGCCGCGAATTTCTGATTAAAGCTGCGCAGGACGGCAGCGACGCCGCCCTGGTCGCTGTCGGAGGCGCGCTTGTCGGCCTGCCCGATGCCGAGTTTGCCAATGCCTTTCAGCCCATCAAAGACGCCGCTCTGGGCAACTGCTACCTCAGCGCCGCCGCCAGCCACGATAGCCTCGGCGCTCGCCGCGCCCTGCGCCAGGCTTACGACGCCAACCTGCTCACCGATCCCCAGCCCACGCCCCGGCTCAGCGATACCAATGCCTTCATGAGCTATCTGCAGAGCTACGAACCCGCCCGCCAGCCCGAGGTGCTGAGTCAGGCCATCGCCCGCGACCCGAACGGTCCGAATACCCGCCGCGCCCGCGAAGAGTTGGTCTGGCTCGAACCGCCGCCTACCCCCGGCGCCGCGGCCTCACCTGCGCTGCAAATTCTGCTTGCCCAGGATCCCCACAACGCCACTGCCCTTTACTTCTCACTGTTGGCGGACTTGCCATCGATGCCTCACGACGCGTCGCGCAATGGCGTCGCCACACTGCATACCGATGCCGCCGTCGCCCTTGGCGCCAAGCTCACCGAGCAGGGCGTAGCCGGCCTCGCCGATCTCGAAAACCCGGGCATGTCGCTCGGTCTCGATCAGGACGTTTACCAACGCCGCCTGGTCTCGGTCAAACGCGCTTTCCAGCAAGCCGCCGATCTGGCCCAGCCCGTCGCCGCCGGGCGCCTGTGGACCCATCCCCAAACCGCCGACGACATCGTCGCCGACTACATTTACCAGCGCGGCGGGCTCGATAAACTGACCGGTATCGCCGCCGCCCACTTCGTGGTGAAGGTGACCGCCCGCAATCACGGCAAGGACGGTCAGGATTGGCAGCGGGAGTTGTGGGTAGCTCAGGACTTTGGCCGTTACAGCTACTCGAAGCCGAGCGATTCCGCCTCGCACAACAGCGACGATTTCGCTCCCCCTCCGCTCGATCCTGAAACGGTCGAAGCCATCGTCTCAAACGGACACGGGTGGGCCATGAAGAACGACTACGGTCCCACGGGCTGGACACCCGATATCCCGCCGCACAAGCGCGACAGCCACGCGCCGACCGAATTCGGTCCGCTGCATGCGCCCTGGGCTGGTGACTTGGACGGTCCGCTGGTCGATTACGCTCGACGCCGTGCCGCCAACAACAACCCACCGGCCATCGAACTTGTCGGCAAGGAAGGCAATGACTACCATCTTCGCATCGCCGCGGTCGGCGACAGCGCGCCCGCTTACGATGCCTACGTTGATGCCGGCAACTACCAGCTCAGCCGTCTGATGTGGTCGTGGGAGATGGACGACAAGAACAATCCGAAGGATACCCAGGTCGTCGATTACAGCGATTTCAGCCGCCAGTACGGCATCCTCGTGCCCCGCATAGCGCGCCTGACCTCTTATACCGCCAACCACGCCGACGATCCCAGCAATCAAAACGTCGAGACCGATCAAATCGCCTCGTTTGAAATCAATCAACAGTGGGATCCTTCGTTGTTCGCGCTTACCCGCAATGAGGCGGGCAAATTCAAACAAGCCCTGGAAAAAGCCGCCGACGACAAAAAGAAGCGCGACAAGGGAAACAACTTCCAACCCTAGTCCGCTTGGGGCAGTTCTCCGCAGCCGCTCTATTGGATCGATCCGTACGTACAACCAGCGTGGTGTGATACATATGGGCGTCCTGGCCTATGTGTTGCCTTTGGGCGCGGGCCAGACTGCTGCGCATCGCCTCGGACCCGACGAGATCAGCGTCACCGCCCGGGATTACCAACCCTTCATCATTTCTCGCCACGTCCCATGCCGTCGAGGTGAAGGCGCGCGTTCTCGGAGCGGATGGCACGCAAGAAGCGACGTTGAGGCAGAATGATTTTAGGATTGAGGCGCAACGCCTTAGTTCTTCTTTTCCGCTACCACGGTTTTGACTGGCGCCAATTGGCCCAGCAGCGTTTGCACCGCCGCTGCGAGTTGCGCGTCATTCCCCGCCGCCCAGGAGCCGATCGGGTTCTGCACCTCAACGTCCACTGCCCGCGGATGCAGTTCCATGTCCTTGCCCAAATGGTCGAGAATGCGGGTGGTCGGCAATCGCAGGTTCGAGCCGTCAATCAACGTCGCCGCCGAGGTGAAAATGATCCAGCCGGCGGTCGGCGTCCCCACCACTTTTCCCAGGTTCATGGTCCGGTAGCCTTCGGTAAAGTCCTCTGAATCCGACAAGGTGTTCTGGTTGGTGATCAGCACGGTCGGCTTCTCCAGTGCGCGCTGACCCAGCGCCACTCGCGCCGGACCGGCGGGAAAACCGCGCGAGACCATCGTGAGGTAGGGATGCCGCGTCAACACATCGAGCGCATACGCATTCACGAACCCGCCGTTATTGTTGCGCACATCCACCACCACACCTTCGCGCCCGAAATTCAGCGAATCAAGGTCGAGGTACAACTTGTCCAGCGCGTTCTGAGACATGTCAATCATGTGGACATATCCCAGCCGTCCGTGGCTCAATTGGTCTACCTTTTCGCGATTGTGCTTCACCCAGGCTTCATATATCAGGTTCTTGCCTGTAGTCGCGTTGACCGGCTTGAGCGCCGCGTTCACCGGCGCTCCCGCCCTTATTAACCCGAGCGTCACCTTGCGCCCGATCGTGTCGTCGAGAATCTGATCGAGGTTGGCGCCGCCATTTACCGCTTCGCCGTCCACTGTCGCTAGGCAATCGCCCAACTGCACGCCAGCGAGCGCGGCCGGGCTGAGCGCCACAACTTCGGTCACGCATAATTGTCCTGTCGATTCATACTTTGCCCGGTCAAACATGAGTCCGAGATGCCCGGTCGAGGCGCGCCGCCCTCCCGGCGCGGCGATGCCGGAGTGCGAGCTGTTGAGTTCGCCGATCATCTCCGAGAGCGCCAGGCGGAGGTCGTCGCCCGTGCGCGCCGCCGCAACCACAGGCGCGAACCGGGTGCGAACTTCGTCCCAATTGGCGCCGTTCATCTTCGGATTCATGTAGTTGTCGCCGAGGTAATTCCATGCCTGGTGGAACACCTCTTCTTTCTGTTGAGTGAAATCCACTTCCATCTCGGCGCTGACGCTAATGGCGTGGGGTTGACCTCCCTCGACCGCCACGTGGCTGATCCGCCCGCCATCAAGGTAGAAAATTTGCTTGCTGTCGGCCGTGAACTGCAAATCGCGCTTGGCGCTGGTCGTTGACGTGAGCTGTTTGGGCGCGCCTTCGTCGGGCGAGCCGTCCCCGCCCCGTCCGCCCCGCCCCGCATTCAACGCCGCGGCTGGATCAACGGAATAAACATAGACGTTGCCGCCGCGGCCGCCCTCACTCGCGATGTAGGCCAGCCATTTCCCATCCGGGCTCAGTCGCGGACTGCGCGCATCGGTCATCGGCAGCAGACTCATGCGTTCGCCGATGCTGGCGTAGGTGATATGCGCCTCGGGCGGCGGTGTCGGCGTCGGGGCGCTGCCCGCCCCTCGCGCTCCCCGTCCCCGCCCGCCCTCGGGCGCGTTTTCGAACAGCGCCTGGAACTGGTCTTCGCGGAACAGCGGTGTCTCCGGCGTCAACGCCACCCGCGCGATCCGGCTGGCCTCCGTGCGCTGGCTGGTTTGCAGCAGCAGGTACTTGGCATCCGCGCTCCAGGCCAGCGAACCGCTGTTCGAATTCGGCAGGAAACTGACTTCGTGGCTGTCCCCGCCCGCGACCGGTACCACATACGCGTTGCGGAACAATCCATCCGTCTCGCTGAGATAGGCCACATAATCGCTCGCCGGCGAAAACGCAAACAATCCGCCCTGCCCCAGCGGCGGACGCTCGAAATAGCCATGCGCGAGCATCCGTTCCGCTCCGGTCGCCGTGTTCATGATCACCAAATCGGTAAGCCCGCGCTGAAACGCCAGCCACTTGCCGTCGGGTGAATACTCCAGGTGACTTTCATCGCTCGCCCCGCTGGTCAGCGCCCGTTCCTTGCTTTGGGTGAAGTCGTATTCAAAAATGTGGTCGCGCCCGTCGCGGTCGGAAACATACACGATTTGTTTCGAATCCGGCGACCAGTGCAGGTCGAATTGCAGCTTGCCGGTATGGGTCAGGCGCAGGCTCGGTCCGCCCTCGGCGGCGCCTACGGCAAAAATCTCGCCGTGCGCCAAAAAGGCGACTTTCTTGCCGTCCGGGGAAATGGCAAACGAGTCCGCCGCATTTACCGTTACCGCGCTCACCGCCGGCGTGGCCACCGCGCCATCCAGGTGAATCGCCAAGGGCGTTGCCCGTCCACTTCCGGTATCGTATTTCCAAATGCCGAAGTTGCGCTCGAATACAATCGCCTTGCCGTTGGCCGAGATGGAGGGCCACAGCACCCGTCCATTCGTAAATGTGGTGACCGCGCGCGGCGCCGCCGCGCCCTTCATTTCCCAGAGGTTCTCGCTTCCGCCGCGATCCGACATGAAGTACAACTGGCCCGCGTCGGGCGACCACATGGGCCAGATCTGTTTGGCGCCGTCGCTCACCAGCTTCTGGTACGCGCCGGTCGCCGGCTGCAGCCGCCAAATCTCGGTCTCATCAATATGCGCGTCGCCATTGCGCCACCATTGCGAAGAAGCCAGGCCGCGGGCGCAGAACGCCAGGCTGCCATCCGGCGCCGGGGCGGCATAAAACTCATTCACGTAGCGTTCGCTGGTGACCGGCAGCGGTGTGCCCCCGCTTATGCGCACTCGATAGATGTCGTTCATGCCGGCGATGTTATGGCTGGTCGAGTCGAAGTAAATCCATTGGCTGTCGGGCGACCAGCCATCGAGCGCATCCATGCCATCGTCGTAGGTCAGCCGCGTCAACTTGCCCGTCGCCAGTTCAAAAAGATACACGTCGCCATTGCCGGTGCGGGTCGAGTCGAACGCCAGCCATTTGCCATCGGGCGAATACAGCGGCCGCGAGGCGGTTGCCGGATCCGCAATCAACAGCCGCGCCGTCCCGCCCGCCGCCGGCGCCGTCCAAATTGCCGATCCGGAGGCGAATGCCAATTGGTTGGCGTCCGGCGAGAGCGCCGGCTGGGTCAGCAGCGGCGTCTGCGCCGATAATCCACTCAGAATTGCGGCAAAAAGAAACGTTGCAACGCGTACTCTCATAGCGCCCGATTATACTCGAGCTACCACTCATGGCGATTCACCACCTGGAACCCCAACCCGACAATCCCTGCTTTGGATGCGGCGCCGCCAACCCGCTCGGCCTGCGACTCAGTTTTGAACTGGACGACGCGGCGCGCCGGGTTACCGCCCGCGTCCGCCTTCCCGCCGCCTATCAGGGCAGCGGCGGCATACTCCATGGCGGCATTACCGCGCTGCTCTTCGACGAAGCCATGGGAAAGCTCAATCGTCTGCACGACGTCCGCGCCGTCACCGCCGAGCTATCGGTCGCGTATTTGCGGCCAGCCGCCTGCGAGGAAGACCTCGTCCTCACCGCCACCGAAATTAGCCGCGACGGTCGCAACTTGAACTATCAGGCTGAAATGCACGACGCCGCCGGGCGGCTGTTGGCCCGGGCCCATGCTCGCTTCGTCGCTTTGGCGCCGCGGGCCTAGTTCGTCTTGCCGGTGAGCCGCAGCCGGTCCTGGTTATCCACCGCTTCGCCAAAGGCGCGAAACGCCCCGTAATTCGCGGGGGCGATCAATGCGGCTTTGAGATACATAACGCGGTCGAAGGAAATCTCCGAAGCCGACTGGGAGAATTTCGAGCTGAAACGGCCAAATTGATTCTCCAGATTCACCGCCGGCGGCAGCGCCGCCGAACCGAAGCGCGCCGGCAAGGTCAGCTTCACCGAAGTCTGCTCGAACGTGTCGCCCGGGATCACCAGCGGCTCGTCGCGGAAGGGAAGCGGCGCATACCGCGCCAGCACGCCCACCGCGCCCACCAGGTGCTCGATATCCCAGCTCGCGCCCGCGCCGCTGCCGTTTGTCTGGATGAACCCGGGCACGGTCGCGTCAATGGCGACGATCAGCGGCAGAGGCGAAGCTCCATCCCCGGCCGGCGCCAGGTTGATCAGCTTCCCGCCGGTCGCGGTCGCATTGGGATAGCTGCCCAGCAACAGCTGCTGATACACCTGCGGCAGTTGCGCGTCGGTCTGATTGCGCAGCGCCTGCCGCACCTGCTCGCCGTTGGGGCCCCGGAATTCCATCTCGAGGTGCAGCTTGGCGTTGCCGGCATCGTCCACCGTGCCGTTCACGGCGAGCGCCACGCCGTCCAAAGGCGATTCGAACTCGGGCACATGGGTGAACTCGTTCGCGCCGGTTTCGCCCGCCACGAACGCCATGCCGCCCCGTACTCCAGCGGCGATGTAGCCGCGCTGGGCAAAGTCGCCGTTGAGATCGTACCAACCCGAGCCCGGCGCCGCCTTGGCTTCGCCGGCGGCCGAGCCCACCTCGACCAGCGGGTATTGGAACTGGAACACACTCGGTATCTTGGTCGAGCTATCGTCCGCCACACCGCGAGCCATTACCAGATGATTCGGCACTCCAGCCGCCGCCAGCATTCCGAGAAACGTCGCGATCCGGTTGCCTGAGCGGTCCTGAAAAAACTGACGCGCCGGCACCAGCATCGCGCCCTCGCCCGGCTGAATATTCTTTGCCACCCAATCGAACAGCGCATCCGCCCGCGCCACATCGGTCGTCTTGCCGTTGACCACTGCCTTGGCCTGGGCGCGCATCTCCGGCGTCGACCGCTCCACCGCAAATTCGTGGTCGGCATAGTAGTCGCTGATGTCATCCCAAGTTGTGTCGCCGCTCACCCACACCTTGGGTACCAGGTTTTGTTCCGGCGGCATGTTGGGCTCAGTCACGAGGATTCGCGTTTTTTGGATCAGCCACTCGCGCGCCGTATCGCCGTTGGCCAGCGCGGTAACTTTGGCCGGGGTGGGGAAGCGCTCTTCGTCCAAAAGCAGCGGATAGTTGGGCGGCGTCAGTACGACGTAATCCGAATAGTGATACGGTTGCTGCGACGAACTGAACACGAAGAACTCGCTGTTATCCATCGTCCCCGCGATCGCCGCCGAGGCCGGCGTGTGTTGCACGTATTCGGTTTCGATGTAGTCGCCCGCTTCCAGGCCGGGCATGGTGATTGCGCTCAGGTTGGCCACCGACTCCGGCAGCAGCATGGTGCCGTCGGCCTTAATCGTGCGCACCGTGATCAGGTCGCTGCCGGGAGCGATCTTGACGTCGCCGAGCTGCGCGATGCCCTGCGCGTTCAAAACCCGGAAGATCTGGTGGATATACTGGTCCTGGCTCGAGTCGGCGTTGATGCGGTTGACCATTTGGTCGAACACCAGAATTGAGTTGGCATGGGGATATTCGGCCTTGCCCGGCGCGCCGGGAATGATATCCGCTTCCGCGTGGTACCAGGGCTGCCAGAATTTCTCGCCGGTGAG
>JANWLQ010000001.1 GCA_025450725.1 Terriglobales bacterium | reverse complement strand
TCACCATCTTGTCCATGACGCTGTCGCTGACGGCGGTTTTCATTCCGTTCCTGTTCATGGGCGGCGTCCTCGGCCGCCTGCTGCATGAGTTCGCCGTCACCATCGGCGCCGCGATTCTGGTCTCCGGTTTTGTTTCGTTGACGCTGACCCCAATGCTGTGCAGCCGCTTCCTCAAGCCGCATTCGCACGACGAAAAGCACGGCGTGCTGTACAACATGCTTGAGGGCGGCTTTCAGTTGATGTACCGCTTCTACGAACGCACGCTCAACGTCGTACTCAACCACCCCGTGTTGACCATGGTGGCGGCGGCCTGCGTGCTCGCAACCACGGTCGAACTGTTCCTGATTGCTCCCACCGGCTTCCTGCCCAACGAGGATATGGACGAAGTCGTCGCCCAGGTGCAGGCGGCGCAAGGCATCTCCTGGCAGGCCATGAAACAGCACGAACTCGAGGTCATCAAAATTTTCGACGACCTGCCCGAAAGCAACGCCGTGATGGCCTTCGCCGGCGGCGGCGCCGGCAACGGCGGTTCGGTTTACGACCACCTCAAGCAGCGCAAGGATCGCAAGCGCAGCGCCGACGAGATCATCGCCGCAGTCCGCCCCGAACTGGCCAAGATTCCCGGCGTGCAGGTGTTTCTGCAAAACCCGCCGCCCATTCGCATGGGCGCGCACGGCACCAAGAGCCTCTACCAAGTCGCTCTCCAGGGCACCGACCCCGCCGAGCTCTACCACTATGCTCCGCTGCTCGCGCAAAAGCTCAGCCAGTACTCCATGCTGAAGGACGTGAATACCGACATCCAACTGCAAAACCCGCAGGTGAACGTCATCATTGACCGCGACAAGGCTTCGAGCCTGGGTGTCACCGCCGCGCAGATCGAGCAGGCGCTCTACACCGCCTACGGGCAGCGCCAGCTCTCGCTCATCTACGCCCCCGACGACGAGTACTACGTCATTACCGAACTCGAGCCCCAGTACCAGCTCAGCCCGGCCACCCTGCAGTATTTGTATATCCACTCGACCACCGGCGCGCTGGTGCCGCTCAGCGCGGTGACCACTTTCACCCAGGACCTGGGTCCGCTGACGGTGAACCACATCGGCCAGTTCCCCGCCGTGACAATTTCCTTCGACCTCCAGCTCGGCGCCGCGCTCGGCCCGGCGGTCGCGCTCATCCAACAAACCGCGCACGACATGTTGCCGCCGACGATTAACACCGTCTTCCAGGGCAGCGCCCAGATCTTCCAGCAATCCATGCAGGGCATGGGTTTATTGCTGGTCATGGCGCTGCTGGTGATTTACATCGTGCTCGGCATTTTGTACGAGAGCTTCATTCACCCGCTGACGATTCTCTCCGGACTTCCGGCCGCCGGCTTTGGCGCCCTGTTGACGCTCTGGTACTTCAAGATAGACCTGAATATCTACTCGATCGTCGGCATCATCATGCTGGTCGGCATCGTCAAGAAGAACGCCATCATGATGATTGATTTCGCCATGGAAGCCGAACGCAATCAGGGCACCGGCCCGCGCGACGCGATTTATTTAGGCGCGCTGGTGCGCTTCCGGCCCATCATGATGACCACCTTCTGCGCCCTGGTCGGCACGCTGCCCATTGCGCTCGGCACCGGCGCCGGTGCTGAAACCCGCCGCCCGCTCGGTTTGGCCGTGGTCGGTGGCCTGCTCTTCTCGCAGTTCCTGACCCTCTACATCACCCCGGTCGTCTACGTTTACATGGACCGCTTCCAGCATTGGATCGGCCACAAGAACAAACTCCCGGTCGCGCGCCCGCACGAAGTCGTCAACGCTTAGCTCCGCCGCCCGCCCCGGCCGCCGTCTTTCCGAAGTTGGCGGTCAGGTAGTCTACTATCTTGGTTTCGTCGCCGGTGGAAATATCCGCACCGCGCGAGATCATGTCGTCCACTGTTCCCAGCCAGCCTTCCCGTGACATGTGACGCCCGACGATACGGTCAAGCGTATGGCAGCTGGTGCAAGTGTCCGACACTAGCATTTTGGCCGGTCCCGGCGGCAGCGGGTCCACAGAGGTTTTAGGCGCCGTTTTGGTGTCCGGTTTGTTGCCAGTCGGCGTAGCCGAAGCTGGCGCCGCGGGCGGAGCCGGGGGATGCGCGCGCACCGGCGTCTGCCCCACAACGAGCGTTACCATGGCAAAGGTTGAAATTAAAATGCAACGCATAAATTTTTTTTTGACGGTTGAAAGTCAACTATAGCGTGGGTGTATGATCAGGACAATGACCCGGGAGGAATTCGAAGCGACCGCGCTCTTCCGCTTGCAGCGTCTTTTTCCCCAGGCGCGCTTTCTCAAGGCGGGCCAGCTCGAAATCGCTATTCTGCGCAGCCCGTCCGGCAATCCGACCGCCCACCGTTTGCGCCTTTCGCGCGCCTGGGCCGCCTTCTGCCAGAACGGCGAGCGCTTTGATATGGATACCTACCTCTCGCGCGTCGTCGGCACCATCGAGTACCAAGTCCCCGCCGACTGGAAAACCGCCCGCTCCACCATCTACCCCAAACTTTTGACCTCCGGCCTGGTCAAGCGTAACCGCCGCCCCCTTTTCTATCCTCTGGCCGGCGAGTTGGGGTACGTGCTCACCAGCGGCGACGCCGACAACTGGATTACCGAGCAGGATCTCGAGACCTGGTCCATCGGCGAAGAGTGCGTCCTGGCCGCTGCCATGGACAATCTCGACCGCCTCTGGAACGAAGCCACTGTCGTCGCCTGGACCATTCAAGACAACATCCGCGCCTTCCACGTCGAAGTCACCCACGGCCACAAAGCCGCCTTCATCCTTGCGCCCCAGTTCGAGGAGCGCGCCATGGCCCTGCTCAACACCGACGATTTTTCCGTCGCCATTCCCAATCGAAATTTCCTCGTCACCTTCAGCGCGCACGACGACGAGTTCATGCAAATCCTCCAGCCCGTCGTCAAAAAAGAAATCGCCGCCGGCTTCCCGCTCAGCCGCCTGCTCATCCGCATCAACCCCGAAGGTTATAGTCTCGACACCTTGCCGCTGGATTAGCTGGCGAATTATAGTCCACTTTGCTACTCTTGATTCCTCGGAGGAGAATCATGCGTACCCATCTGCTCGTCGCCGTGGCATTCTTAGGCCTCGGCCTGTCCGCACAAAAGCCGGCCGCGAAACCCGCCGCCAAGCCCGCCGCCGCTCCGCAGGCCATGGGCCCCGGGACCTACGCCACCTTTGACACCAGCAAGGGAAAGTTCGTCGTGCAGCTCTTCCCCAACGACGCGCCCAAGTCGGTGGCCAATTTTGTCGCCTTGGCCCAAGGCAAGAAGCCTTACAATGACCCCTCCTCCGGACGCATTTCCATGGCGCCGCTCTACAACGGCCTACTCTTCTTCCGCAGCGTGCCCGGCTACATGGTGCAAACCGGCGATCCGCTCAACAACGGCACCGGCAAGCTCGGCTATTCTCTTCCCATCGAAAAGAATAATCTTCACTTCGACCAGCCCGGACGCATGGCGCTGGCGCAAGTGCAAGGCGACCCCTCCTCGCGCGGCCCGCAGGTCTTCTTTACCCTCAAGGCCGTCCCCGAACTCGACAAGCAGGGTTTCCTGATCATCGGTCAGGTCGTGCAGGGATTGGACATCGTCCAGGCCCTCTCAGCGGGCCCGCGCAAAGGCGGGCAAACCGACGTGCCCGAATATCCCAACATCCTCAATAAAGTTACGATCACTCAGAAGTAGGCGTTTAGACCAATGAGCGCGTCGCCTCGAGCGCGCGCTCGTAGTTCGGCGGATTGCCAATCTCCGGTACGTACTCCACGTACCGAATCGTCCCGCCCTGATCCACGACAAAAATCGCCCGCGACTCGAGCCGCAACTCCTTAATCAGCGTCCCCATCGCCGCCCCAAAAGAGCCGGTCTGATAGTCCGATAATGTTTGCACGTGGCTCGCCCCGGCGGCGCCGCACCAGCGCTTCTGGGCAAACGGCAGGTCCATGCTGACCGTAATGACCTTGACCTTGTCGCCCAGCTTCCCCGCTTCCTCATTGAAGCGCCGCGTCTGCGTGTCGCATACCGGCGTGTCAAGCGACGGCACAACGCTAAAGATCCGAACCGCGCCTGCCGTGTCGGCCGCGGTCACCGGCTTCAAGCTGGTGTCAACCAGCGTGAATTCCGGCAGTTTGTCGCCCGGCTTGAGGGCTGGGCCAACCAGGGTAAGCGGGTTCCCCCGCATGGTAGTGGCATTGGGACGTTCGGTGGGATTCATATTTTTAGACTCCGATCACTTGCACCAACTGGCGTACCGACTCGGCCGATTTTTGCAGTGCGGCCTGCTCGTCGGCGTTCAGGCGCACTTGAATAACATCTTCGATGCCGCGCGCCCCCAGTTTGCAGGGCACGCCCACAAATAAACCGTGAATGCCGTACTCGCCCTCGAGATACGCTGCGCAGGGCAGAATCTGCTTCTTGTCTTTTAAGATCGCCTCCGCCATTTGCACCGCCGCGCCCGACGGCGCATAGTAGGCGCTGCCCGTCTTCAGGAACGCCACAATCTCGGCCCCGCCGTCGCGCGTCCGCTTGACCAGGCGCTCGATCGTCGCCGCATCCATCAACTCGGTAATCGGAATGCCGGCCACTGTCGTATAGCGCGGCAGCGGCACCATGGTGTCGCCATGGCCGCCCAGCACAAACGCATTGACGTTCTCCACCGATACGTTCAGCTCCATCGCGATGAACGTCGCAAACCGCGCCGAATCCAGCACGCCCGCCATGCCGATCACCCGGTTGCGGCTGAACTTGCTCAGCTTGTAGGCGGCCTGCGCCATGGCATCGAGCGGGTTCGTGACCAGAATCAAGATGCTGTTGGGCGAGTGCTTCACCACCTGGGTGACGCACGATTCCATCACTTCGTAGTTCTTCTTCAGCAGATCGTCGCGGCTCATGCCCGGCTTGCGCGCCAATCCCGCCGTGATGATGACGATGTCAGAGTTGGCCGTCTCCTCGTAGCCATTGCTGCCGGTGAGCGCGACGTCCTTGCCGATGATCGGCGTGGACTGCCGCAAATCGAGCGCCTTGCCCTGCGGAATGCCCTCGGCGATGTCAACCAGAACGACGTCGGCCAGCTCGCGCGTGGCGAGCCAGTGTGCGGTGGTGGCGCCCACATTGCCGGCGCCTACGACGGTGACTTTGCTTCTCATGATGATGTCTATTGTCCCTTCTTCATATTCTCGATGATGGCAGCCGAGAACTCGCTGGTTTTCAACTTGGTCGAGCCCGGCAACAGCCGGGCCAAATCGTAGGTCACTCGCTTTTGCTGTATGGTCGTGCCCAGGCCGCGCTCCACCATCTGCGCCGCCTCTTTCCAGCCCAGCGCATTCAGCATCATCACCCCCGAAAGAATCAGCGAGCCGGGGTTGATCACATCCTGGTCGGCGTACTTCGGGGCGGTGCCGTGGGTGGCTTCAAAGAACGCGTACTCTTCGGAAATGTTCGCGCCCGGCGCCAACCCCAGCCCGCCCACCTGCGCCGCGCACGCATCGGAAAGGTAGTCGCCATTCAGATTGGTCGTGCAGATCACTTGGTAATCCCGCGGACGCAGCAGAATCTGCTGGAACATTGAGTCGGCAATCCGGTCATTCACCAGAATCTTCCCCGCCGGCAGCTTGCCCTCGTACGGCGCGCGCCACAGTTCCTCTTCGGTGACGCAGTGCTCGCGGAACTCCTGCGTCGCCACCTCGTAGCCCCAGTCGCGAAACGCGCCCTCGGTGAATTTCTGAATGTTGCCCTTATGAACCAGCGTCACCGTCGTCAAACCATGGCTAATGGCGTGGCGCAAAGCCTGCCGCACCAGCCGCTTCGAGCCGGTAATCGAGATGGGCTTGATGCCGACACCGGAATCGGCGCGCACCGACTTGCCAAACTCCTGCTTCAAAAAGTTGATCAGCTTCGCCGCCTCCGGCGTGCCCTGCTGAAACTCAATGCCGGCGTAAACGTCCTCGGTGTTCTCGCGGAAGATAATTACGTCCACCGCCTCCGGCTCTTTCACCGGCGAAGGAACACCGGCGTAATATCTCACCGGGCGCACGCAGGCGTACAAATCCATTTTCTGGCGAATACTGACGTTCAGGCTGCGAATGCCGCCGCCCACCGGCGTGGTCAGCGGGCCCTTGATGGCGAAACGAAAATCGCGCGCCGCCTGCACCGTATCCTC